>NZ_JBFRQW010000001.1:0-93162 GCF_041472735.1 Vibrio sp. 10N.261.46.E11 | reverse complement strand
TCTAACTGATCGGCATTAGAGCATCGGCTCTGGTTTTTTTGTTTTCGGAGAAGAGGATTAACCTTAATGGATGTGGTACGCGATCACAAAATCAATAAACAGCCTAACTTTCTCTGGCAGGTGGTCTTTATGATTATAAAGCATGTAAATATCACGAGGGTTAGCGCTCCAATCTTCTAAGACTTGTACAAAGCTGCCATCTTCTATGTATTCACGGATCATCACGTCAGGCATTAGAGTAATACCTAGGCCTTCAGCACAGGCTTGTTTTACTACATTGAGTGCGTTGGCGTTGAATCGACCCTGTTCGCTATTTACTACCGTCTCGTCATTCGAATTACTAAGCTGCCACTTAATCAATGGGTAGCCTTTGAGTAGCGAGTGGTTTGCTAACTCTTCAGCATGGCTTGGAGCAGGGTGCTTCGCTAAATAGTCAGGGCTTGCGATAAGAATATCTTTTACTTCACTGATTTTTCTTGCGATTAAGCTTGAATCACGCTGAGGACCAACTCTGAAAATTACGTCCCACTCGGTCGGATCAAGCTGATCGGTTTGGTTGTTCATCATCAACTCAATATTGATATCAGGGTACTGAGTCATAAAGTCACTGAACATCGGCATCATCATGCGCTGGGTCAGGTTTGAGGGTGCCGTAATACGAATCTTGCCGGAAGCACCTTTACACTCGTCAGTCAGCTCTTCTGCGGTGGAAGAGAGACGTTGCAATAACGGAGAGCATTCATTGAAGAAACGTTCGCCTGCCTCTGTTAAAGAGAGTTTACGCGCGTGTCTATTGAGAAGCCTTAGGTTTAGTGAGTCTTCTAAGGCTTGGATGCGTCGCGTAATGGTCGCAACCGGAATCAGAGTCTTGCGCGATGTTGCGGTGTAGCTCCCATTTTCAACGACGAGTCGAAAGAGGTTTAAATCATCTAATTTCATAAATTCAGACACATTTGTTTACAATCTCCATATAATTTATACGTAAAACTGAGATCAATGTTTGCGTTACGTCAACTCGTGACACTATTTGCCAGTATTCCCACCCTTGTCATGAATTACCAGCAAAGAGTGTGCATTTGTGTATTTAGCAATTTGTTACTAAGTTTTATATTAGTTCTTAGAACAGATAACAATAATAATTCGACTTAGTTTTGTGAGGTTAGAAATTATGTACAAAACTCACAGTCAGCCAGTTATGACCTCGGCTCAGGAAGTTATCAATCAAAAATGCGTTATGTTGGTTGATGATGATCCTATTTTTCGCCGGATAACCAGCGCGTATTTAGACAAGATTGGTTATAAAGTGGTTGAGGCTGAAAATGGGCTGGACGCTCTGCAAAAGCTTAGAGACTCAGCGCCAGATTTAATTGTGTGTGACTTATCAATGCCTATTCTGGATGGCATCGAGCTTGTAGAAGAGCTCAGCTTAGAGTATCCGTCACTGCCTATGATCGTTGTATCTGGTACTGATGATATGTCTGATGTGGCGAAAGCATTACGATTTGGTATCAAAGACTTTTTAGTCAAACCTCTGGAGGATCACGGTCATTTAGGCAGTGCGATTGCAAATACATTAACAGATTCGTTCGATAACATTTCAGACCAACGAGATTTTTCAAGCCAATGGTTTTGCGTTGATGACGGGGGAGAGATCCCTGAAGACCAAGAGTTGCATTGGCACCTAAATCACTTGCAAGATAACCCTAGTGCGGCAAGAGACTTATTGCATGCGCTGCTTCCTGACAAAGACACACGACAAGGCTCATGGCGTTGTAGTTACCGCCTACTGCAGTCAACAGAGATGATGCCGCTTGTGTTCGACTATGCGTGGATGATGAACGGGCAGTTTGCTTTCTACCTTGTCGATTCGTCGTCTTCTGATAACGGCGGTTCAGCGTCAACACTGCTGGTGAGAGCGTTATTCCACGATTACATCAGAAATAGAAAAGATTTTAACGTTGATCTCAAAGATATTGCGGAGATTTTGGAGAAGGGGATTCGTTGCTCTAAATGTTCAACCCCGGTTAGTGCTTTGTTTGGTGTTGCTGACCTTGCTGTGGGAACTATCTCTATTTTACCTGCGGGCTTAGACGGACAGTGGTCAAATGGAGAATTGAATCAACATATTGCGGCGGGCGAGCGCTTGGGTGAGAACTGTAAGAAGAATTTCATTACACGGGATCTTCCGATTGAACAAGGCTGCCAGTTGTCATTGAGCCTACTTGGAGCGGCCAGTTTTAGTTTAGACATACACCAAGGGTCCACCGATTAACCCTATATTTCCTCGGTTTTTGTGAATAATTGATTAAGGTATAGTTGCGCAAATGGTGTGGCTATGCCTTTTTTGTTAAATGTCGATTTAGCAAAGCGGGTTTGGTTCGCCAGATACTTACCTTTACTAACAAAAACAAGAAGCAATCATGGCAGATAACAAAGACTTTCAAGACCCGTTTAATGTATTCTACTTTTTAGGATTTTTAGCCGCATTTTTAGCGATTCCATTATTACCAGCAATACTTACGTTGATCCGTGTATTCAATGGTTACGCAACATTCTAGTTAAGTTACCGTCGCCGATTGGTGATAGCTAACTCAAGGAGGCCACAATTAGCGTTCGAGTTTTAAGCCTCAATATTGCTGGTGGCCTTTGCATGTTTCTCGCAGTTTTAGGGATAGCTTTACCCGTGCTGCCAACCACGCCTTTCCTCCTTCTTGCTAGTGCATGTTTCATGCGAAGCAACCCCAAAGTTCACAAATGGATGCATGAGCATAAAACGCTAGGTCCCTTGTTGAACAATTGGTATCAACACGGTGCCGTTACCAAGCAAGTCAAAACGCGTGGCGTGTTCTTTATCTTGTTAAGTTTTGCGTTATCGATCTACTTTGCCCCGATCATTTGGGTCAAGGCTTTCCTAATTTGTGTACTTGTTATTCTTCTCACATGGTTTATGCGACTTCCAACCCATGAGTTGGTTGCTGACAGCAAAGAAAATCACTACCATTAAGCCAGTGTGCCTGCTTGTATAGCGGGCGTTTATTATTTCAGCAATTTGAGTTATGACTCTCGTTGCAATGAATACCAATCGTACCTTTCCTTAATTTCGAACGTTGATGTTTAATTCGTTAACGAGAGTTTGGAAAGCGGCCTAATGAAGTGCATAAGATTATGAACACAGAAAAAATCTCTCTGATCAAAGCAAGCATCAAAAGCATTCCTGATTACCCTAAAGCGGGTATTTTGTTCCGTGACGTAACAAGCTTGATGGAAGATCCAGCAGCTTACAAAGCGACTATCGATCTGCTAGCGGAAACATACAAGGACATGGGCTTTACTAAGATCGTTGGTACTGAAGCTCGTGGTTTCCTATTTGGTGCGCCTTTGGCACTTGAGCTAGGTGTTGGTTTTATCCCTGTTCGTAAACCGGGCAAGCTGCCTCGTGAAACTGTGGCACAATCTTATGAGCTTGAGTACGGCACTGATACGCTAGAAATCCACACTGACGCTATCGTTGAAGGCGATAAAGTGTTGATGGTTGATGATTTGCTAGCAACGGGCGGTACGATTGAAGCGACAACAAAGTTGATTCGTCAGCTAGGTGGTGTGGTAGAACACGCTGCATTTGTTATTAACATTCCAGAAATCGGTGGTGACAAGCGCTTACAAGGCTTAGGTCTAGAAGTGTTTAGCATCTGCGAATTCGACGGTCACTAATCCTTTTCGGAATTATTCATGAGCTATCTTGCGTTAGCGCGAAAATGGCGACCAACCAAATTTAAAGAAGTGGTTGGTCAAGCCCATGTTTTAACAGCATTAGAGAATGCCCTTAGCCAGAATAGGTTGCACCATGCATACCTGTTCAGCGGTACACGAGGTGTTGGTAAAACAACCATCGGCCGTTTGTTTGCGAAGGGACTCAACTGTGAAACAGGCATTACCTCAACCCCTTGTGGTGAATGTGCAACCTGTAAAGAGATCGACGAAGGCCGTTTTGTTGACCTGCTCGAGATCGATGCGGCATCACGTACTAAGGTAGAAGATACCCGCGAGCTTCTGGACAATGTTCAGTACAAGCCTGCACGTGGTCGCTTCAAGGTTTACCTAATCGATGAAGTACACATGCTGTCTAGGCACAGTTTTAACGCGCTTCTAAAGACCTTAGAAGAGCCGCCTGAGTATGTGAAGTTCTTGCTTGCAACAACGGATCCACAGAAGCTTCCCGTGACTATCTTGTCGCGTTGTTTGCAGTTCCATCTTAAGCCTATCAGCGTCGATAATATCCACGAGCAGCTCGATCATATTCTTGAACAAGAAAATGTGACATCTGAACCTCGTGCGCTTGGGATGATTGCTCATGCTGCTGATGGCAGTATGCGTGATGCGCTAAGCCTGAGTGACCAAGCTATCGCATTAGGTAACGGTAATGTCGTAACAGACACTGTTGCTCATATGCTTGGAACGCTGGATACAGACCAAGCGATTCACCTACTTGAAGCGATTAGCAGTAAACAGCCTCAGCAGGCGATGGCTTGTATTCAAGCTCTTGCTGAAAATGGCGTTGAGTGGGATGGATTGCTGAGTCAACTTGCGACTCAACTGCATCGTTTGGCGATGTTCCAAGCTCTGCCGTCAACCTTAGATAAAGCACAGCCGGATGCTGAGAAGCTAGAACTGTTGAGTAAAGCGCTAAGTCCACAAGACATTCAACTCTACTACCAGATCGTGTTGAAGGGTCGTGAAGACTTACCATTATCGCCAACCGCTCGCGTTGGTATTGAGATGGTGGTTTTACGCATGTTGGCATTTAGACCGGCTGAACAAGCGGTTGCTACGGTAATCTCGACTCAGTCAACAAGTCCAGCGCCAGCAGCTCAAGCTCAGAGCGTTGCTCAGCCTGTTAGCCAATCTGCGCCAATGGCAGCTCCGAGACAGCCTCAGATGCAACAACAGGCGCCTCAACAGCAGCCTCAACAGCAGCAACCCGTACAACAGGCTCCGCAGCAGAATCAAGCACAGTATTCAGATTCGCAAGGTTACGCTGATCACTCAGGCAACCAAGGTTATCCAGAGCAGGATTACCCGCATAGCCAGTATGACGCGCCTCCTGCTTATGATGAGCGTCCAAGTTACGGTGCAGAGCAGCCTCAGCAGCAACAAACGAATTATCAAAACCAGAGTCCGGTTCAACAGCCAAGCGCTGCACCTTCTGCTCCGCGAGAGCAGCCAGCGCGTGCAACTTCGCCTGTCAGTGGTTTACGCCACCAATTACGTTCTCAACGTAGAGGCAGTTCGGCAACAGAAAACAAAGGCTCGGCGCCAAAAAAGGCTAAAGCGACACCAGCTAAAACTTCAGTTCTTGATCGAGTTGCTCAGCAACACGGTGGTTCTGAGCGGGTGTCGCCAGCTTCTTTATCTGCCTCTTCGACAGAAAATGTGACCAACGATAATGAACCTTATCGCTGGAAACCGTCTAAACCTGTAGTGAAAGAGGTGAGCAAAGAGCTTACACCTACTCAGATCAAGCGTGCGTTAGAGCATATTAAGACACCAGAAATGGTCGATAAATTGCTTCAAGAGTCGATTGCTCAAGATGAATGGTCCGCTACGATTCAAAAGCTAGAGACAGCCAAGCTTGTTGAACAGTTAGCATTGAACTCAGTGTTTGCTAAAAACGACACATCAATCACTTTAACGTTAAGGGCGAGTCAAGCTCACTTGAATACGGACCGTGCACAGAGTGAGCTATTGCAGTCTCTCAATACAGTGCTCGGAGAAGAGTGTCATTTGAGTGTTGAAATCGGTGATGGTGGAGAAACACCACTAGAATTACGAGAAAGGTTGTACCAAGGCAAGTTGAAAGACGCGTTTACCAGTTTGGAAAACGATGCCAACGTACAGTTTATCGAAAGACGTTTTGCTGCAGAACTCGACAGAGACAGCGTTCGTCCTATCTAGAACATTTTCTCGTTTAGTGACTTGCATATCATCCCAGATAAGCAAATCTGAGAACTGAACATCGAGGGGTTGAATCGCACTGGCTTAACCCCCATTTAAGCACGTATAGCTTAATTAATTTTAATAAACCAATTAGACCAGAGAGTATTAACATGTTTGGTAAAGGCGGTATGGGCAACATGATGAAGCAAGCCCAGCAAATGCAAGAGCGCATGCAAAAGCTTCAAGAAGAAATCGCAAATATGGAAGTTACAGGTGAGTCAGGTGCTGGCCTTGTAAAAGTAACGATCACTGGTAGCCACAGCGTTCGCCGTGTTGATATCGATGAAAGCCTAATGGAAGACGATAAAGAGATGCTTGAAGATCTTATCGCTGCTGCTTTCAACGATGCGGCTCGTCGCGTTGAAGAAACTCAAAAAGAGAAAATGGCTAGCGTAACTGGCGGAATGCAACTTCCACCAGGTATGAAGATGCCTTTCTAAGAAGCTATTTCTAAAGGTTTATTCAAGCTGCGGTTTATCTTGAGTAAATCGTTACTTGAAAATTAGAACGGTTAACTATGCGTACCAGTCATATGCTGGAGCATTTGATGGAGGCCTTACGTTGTCTACCTGGGGTTGGCCCCAAGTCGGCGCAGCGTATGGCCTTTCATTTGTTACAGCGCGATAGAAAAGGCGGCCTACAGTTGGCTGAAGCTCTTAGCCAAGCAATGACCGAAATTGGTCACTGTAATGAGTGCCGTACTTTTACTGAAGAAGAGACCTGCCACATTTGTACCAATCCTAAACGTCAGGAAAATGGTCAAATTTGTGTAGTAGAGAGCCCAGCAGACATTGCAGCCATTGAAGCAACGGGTCAATATTCCGGTCGTTATTTTGTGCTTATGGGGCATCTTTCACCACTTGATGGTATTGGTCCAAGTGACATCGGTCTCGATGTCTTGGATTACCGCTTACGTCGTGGTGATATCACTGAAGTTATTTTAGCGACTAACCCGACAGTAGAAGGGGAGGCGACAGCACATTACATTGCTGAGCTATGTAATGCCCATGAAGTGAACGCTAGTCGTATCGCCCATGGTGTTCCTGTTGGTGGTGAGCTCGAGCTGGTGGATGGCACCACGCTTTCGCACTCGTTACTCGGTCGTCATAAAATCTAAAAAAGCCGCTTGGTGGACCATCACCAAGCGGCTTTTTCTTTTATGGTTCTCAGGTTTCGATTCCAAAACACTTCTCTGAGCTTAATCTGAACCTCTCACCGCTTTGTATATCATCGCACCAATCACGGCACCAATAATCGGTGCAACCCAGAATAACCATAATTGCGAAACGGCCCAATCTCCGACAAATACAGCTACGCCGGTACTTCGAGCGGGGTTAACAGAGGTGTTCGTTACAGGGATACTGATAAGGTGGATTAAGGTTAAACAGAGACCAATTGCGATAGGAGCAAATCCAGCAGGTGCTTTCGAATCTGTCGCGCCCATGATCACGAATAGGAACACCATGGTCATGACCACTTCACAAACGAGTGCAGCGGTAAGTGAGTAACCGCCCGGTGAGTGTTCACCATAACCATTGGAAGCAAAGCCAGAGGCAGCTGCATCAAAGCCAGCTTGGCCTGAAGCAATCACAAATAACACGCCACCTGCGATAATACCGCCAATCACTTGGGCAATAATATAAGGTGCGACATCTTTGGCATCAAAGCGACCACCGCTCCACAGTCCAATAGTAACAGCAGGGTTGAGATGACAGCCGGATATATGGCCAATAGCAAAAGCCATGGTGAGAACGGTTAAACCAAAAGCGAGGGAAACTCCGAGTAGACCAATTCCCACATCAGGGAAAGCCGCGGCTAAGACGGCACTACCACAACCGCCTAACACCAACCAAAACGTACCAAACATTTCTGCAATATACCTATTCATAACGATCCTTATTAATCTGTACCAGTATCAACAAGATAGTTTAGATTTATCAAAGTTGTGAAATATTAGGCATATGGGGGAAAGAAAGGGAGTGTTTGTGTAGCAAATCGCCCGACAGAGATTTCAGTGATTTTTAAACGAAATGCCATATCTGTTTAACGACAAGCTCCAGAAACTGACTAAAGTGCGATCTATTGTGTTGTTCAATAAATAAAACTGGTTGAAGATATTATTAATTCTTATTGGAGCCTGCGATTCATGAAAAAGTTAGCGATTTTAGTAGTAACGACATTATTACTCACTGCATGCGGAGGTGGTGACGGCGGTGGCGGTAGCGCTGCCACTAGTGGCGGTTCTAGCGCTCAGAAGCTGAATACGGACATAGGCGTAAGCGATGCCGATATGCAAACATTGAAAGGCTACAAATTCCTATCCGTTGATGGTAAAGGGTTTGAGTCTCCAAGCAATTTTAAAACGAAGTAGTAGGAGTCAAGTTTTGAAGAAATTATCTATCGGTATTATCCTTGCCACTCTTGGTACTTCTGTTTATGCGTCGCCAAATCTAGAAGGTTATTTTCAAGCTCGTGAACTGGTAAATTATGCGGCAGGGAGTTTACAAAAAGCAAAAGTAGACTTCATCGCCCTCGATTATGCAGTCGCTAAATTGCCCGCTGCTTCACAAGCACAACTGGTGCCTTTTAATACGGTATTAGGCGAGTTTTCGACGAACAGTTCAGTAAACAGTAGTGATGCAAAGGCATTGCTCAGCCGAGTTAACTCTAAAGCCTTATCTGGTCAATATGTTTGCCGCATCAATAGCAATGGTACTGTTCTGGCATATAGTGCGGAGAACGGAGAACAGTGTGCAGCGGACAAGTATGAGGAAGCCTCATTAGCTCTGGCGAAGAAAGGAAATGAACTGCGATTTTTCCGTTCATTTAGTCAAGGCTATTTTCAAACCCTTACTTATAAAGTTGATGCAACCGCTGATAATGAAACAGTTCGTTTAGGTTACTTCAATAAACATAATGGGAAATGGATTGGTGAAGCAGTTAAGGTCGTAAAAGGTAAGGCATCAATCAATAATACAGATGTAGAGACCTACGACGTCATCGCCTATCGAGATTATAATGTATCTGCATCGAAAGGTATTTCTCCTAACACTGCGATTAGCTTTACAGAACAACCGTTTTTTATTACCGATGATGTGACAGACGTCGACCCTTCTGGAAAGTCTGTTCATATAACGAAGACTAAATTTTCAAGCCTTCACCAGTTTAACGGCCCTTACCGTGGAAGACATATTGATTCGAAAGGTTGGTTTAACTGGTTTAACCAAGATTACGTGGGTCAATACGAAATTGGAGGTAAAAAAGTTTACGCCGTTTCGGACACACAAAATTTAGTCGTCAAAAAAGACTTTAGTGGTGCGGTAGATAGTTGGACTCGCGTTGATGTCGACAAAGCAGACCAAGGAAGTGGGTCTGGTGACTGGACTATGTATATGTTCAATAATACAAACAACTTGATAGGCGAAAGCCCGACTTATTGTCAAATTAAAGCGATAGCTGAAGGTAAGCCTGTAGTTCAACTTTTATCATCAACAGGCGTTATGACGCACCCACCAATTACAAACTGTGACCAAGTTGATCCTGGCCATACAAAGAAAGTGATTGCATCATTTAAAGACGGGAATAACAAAACAGTTTCTGTTACTTCTCCTAAGCTAAAAGCAAGCGCTCAACATATTATGGCGCTTGGGCCTATTGTTGATCAAGGACATAAGGCTAAATTCACAGTGCAAGATGCTAGAGATTTATTGTCATCGACTCGCTATAAAGCGGCCTTAGCGCAGATGACACCACAATTTTCATCTTCAAAACCGCATGATATTTTAAAGTAGAATTTGCCTTTGATTAATTGGAAGCACCTTTTATAAGGTGCTTTTTTTTGTACATATTAAATAACTTCACTTGGCTAATTTCATTTTTAGGATAGAATCGCCCACCTTCTTTCCTTTGATTCTATTTAAGGTCCAATTATGGAATGCCGTCTTCATTGTGGTGCTTGCTGTACAGCGCCTAGTATTACATCTTCATTCCCCCTTCATCCTCATGGAAAGAAGTCTGGTGAGCGTTGCAAGCAGCTTACTGTTGATAACCTATGTAAACTATTTGGTAAAAAAGAGAGGCCTCAGGTCTGCTTTGACTTTAAAGCAGAAAGCTGGGTATGTGGGGCTACGACAAGTGAAGCTATTCAAATACTCACGGATTTAGAAAGTTCTACCGCATAGCGAAAGAGCGTTAGCTGATTTTATTCTTGAACTTATATTCGGCTAGCGGTATAACACGCACCCCAGTAAAAGAGTAATAAGTAATCCTATGACGATTCCATTTTGGCAAGAAAAGACACTAGAGCAAATGACCGAGAACGAGTGGGAATCACTATGTGACGGTTGTGGTAAGTGTTGCCTACATAAATTAATGGATGAAGATAGCGATGAAGTTTACTACACAAACGTGGCGTGCAGCTGGTTAAACGACAAAACATGTTCGTGTAAAGATTACCCGAACCGCTTCACTTCAGGTGAAGAGTGTTTGAAGCTGACTCGTGACAAGATTCATGAATTCCATTGGCTACCAGGCACTTGTGCTTACCGACTGTTATCAGAATCCAAGCCGATTCCTGAGTGGCACCCATTGATTACAGGGTCTAAATCAGAAATGCACGCTGCTGGTGAAAGCGTTCGTAACAAAGTGGTCTACGAAATTGATGTTGTCGATTGGGAAGACCACATTTTGAACCACCCGAATCGCTAGTTAACGATGACTAGTCAGTCACCCTAATAAAAAAAGGCTCACATTTCTGTGAGCCTTTGTCGTATTTAGGAGGGTCCAAATCAATGGACTGTGTCATGGCTAATGTCAAGCAAGCGGTAAGTCTGCAACCACCTGGTTGAACATGATACGAGCATTCTGAGCTTGCTCAGATAACTCGATTTTTTTCGCTTGTGTGGCACTAAGATTACTCTCGGCCTGCTCAAGTGCTTGTTGTAGGTTCTCTGGTAACTCGTGAGTTTCCATTTGTGAACCTTGTTCTAACACATAAGCGCGAATTTCTTTTTTCACTGCGGCAAGTTCTGTGTAGGCAACTCGCTCAAGTTCTGCGGCCTCTTGTGCAGCATCTTTTTCTTTCTCAAATTGAGCTAGCGCCATACCTTCTGCAGACCAAGGGTCCATATCTGGTAGTTCTTCGATGTTTATCGTTGGCTCGATGTACGTGTCTTGATGGCGTAGGTCGAGGCTCGTTGCACGAACGGCTGAAATCATCAGCATCACAGAGATCACAAGTAGCGGTAAACCACCAACTATCGCTGCCGTTTGTAGCGTACTTAGACCACCCAAGAACATCAGAATCGTTGGCAAGAATGATAGGGTAAATGCCCAGAACATACGGTTCCAACGCATTGGCTCTTCGGTCACGTTGTTTTGCACAACAGACGCTAGGATGTATGAGATAGAGTCAAACGTCGTTGCGGTAAAAATGATACAAAGCAAAGTGAATACTGCGATTACTAGAGTACTCATTGGCAACTGCGCTAGCATCGAGAAGATTGCTTTGGTTGCGCCTTCTGCATTCAAAATCGCTACTACATCCAGTTCACCAGAAAGTTGCAGTGATAGGCCATAGTTACCTAGGATCATGAAGAACAAGAAACAACCTAGAGAGCCAAAGAAAATTGAACCTGACACCATTTGTTTGATGGTTCTTCCGCGAGAGATACGCGCAACAAATAGGCCCATGCTTGGTGCAAATACTAACCACCACGCCCAGTAGAAAATGGTCCAGTCTTGTGGGAAGTGAGTGTTTTCGAAAGTACCGTAACCACCGAATGGTTCAGCCCACGTTGCCATAACGAAGAAGTTAGACAGTAGACGACCAATCGAGTCTAAGCCTGTTTCTAGCATGAAGATTGTCGGGCCCGCAATCAGAACGAAAGTCAGTAGCCCCATGGCACCCCAGAAATTGATGTTACTCAGGATCTTGATGCCTTTTTCTAAACCAGCATAAGAAGAGTAAGCAAAAATTGCCGTACAAACTAAAAGTACCATTGCTTGCGTAAGGTTATTTTTAGGTAGGCCAAATAGGTGATTTAGGCCTTCAGTGATGAGAGGGGCTGCTAAACCTAGTGTTGTCGCAGCGCCACCCAGTAGACCGAAAATGAATAGGATATCGACGATTTTTCCGGGTACGCCTTTACTGCGGTGTTCACCAAGAACAGGCATTAACGCACTAGAGATCTTTAGAACAGGCTGTTTACGCACATAAAAGAAGTAAGCGATTGGAATAGCAGGGATCAGGTAGATAGACCATGCGATTGGTCCCCAGTGAAACAAACCGTAAGTTGCCGCCCAACGAACCGCTTCTTCACTGCCGGGTTCTAGTTGGAAAGGAGGTGATTGGTAGTAGTAAGCCCACTCAATACAGCCCCAGTACAAGATACTTGCGCCGATACCACCACAGAAAAGCATTGCTGCCCATGATGCAGTTTTGAACTCAGGTTCTTCGTCTGCTTCACCCAGTTTAATTTGTCCCATGTCGCTGAATACAACGTAAACCATGAAGGCACAGGCAGCTAGGCCTAGAGTAAGATATAGAAATCCAAGTTGATCCGTCATGAACGTTTTCGCAACCGCAATCCAGTCTGCACCTTGAGCCGGGAACAAAATGAGCGGGAAAACTATCGTGAGTAGGAGTGCTATAGCACCAAAGAAGGTAGGCTTGTCAATAAGCTCAAAAGTGTTTTTCACGAGTGTTATTCCATTAAAATGAGAGCGGAATTATGGAATGAACTCGTTTTTTAGACCAAATCAGGTCTGTTGTCGTGACGACAAATGGCTTCTATTTAATTAAAGGTAGGTAATGAAAGCTTAGAGAAGCAGATCCGTAAAGCCAGACTAAAGTGATAAATTAGACCAAGGCTATAAATTAGACTAAAGCGGTAAATTAAACCAAAGCGATAAGGATGCCACCTACGGTAAGTGCCGCGGACAAGAATTGCCCCGCTGAATATGAGCCATCGCTCTCTTCTTCCACCTTGTCTGGGTGGTCCATACCTAATGCGCCGTGAGCGAACGACTCAACTTTATCGGTAACGGTTGCATTTTCCGCCTCGACTTTCTTCGCTTCGTTGTCGATTTGTTTAAGAGCCGATAATAGCGCTTTTCCTTCATCAGAAAGCTTAACGGTATTTTGTTCCACCTTAAGTGGAGCAGGCTTTTCAGCCTCGGTGCTTTTATTCTGTGCGTTCATTTTCGCAGGTGAATACAGCTGAGTATTACTCGTTCCTACTGGTGTCATATCGCTCTCCTTACCTATCCTTAAATATAGTATCGGCAGAGGTGTGAAAAACTTGTGCATTTAATCATCGCAGTGATGTTTTTTTATTCGCACATTGTTTTTTCGTCTGCTTAGTCAAACCGTCTAGTTATTAAGCAAATCTTGTGCCGATAAGGGATTTGAGTGTTAGATAGAGTTAGAGTGGATGATAGGAGCCAATGAAGCTCTGTCGATGGGCTAGTTATCTAGAATTAGCCCATCGTTTCGTTCTCTTATAAGAGGATAAGAATGGTTTAGTCGCACTCTAGGCTAGCGCCGCGCTTAGAGAGGTGTTTGTATGCCTTCATTCTGTTCTCTTTTTTAACAAAGCGAGCGGGTGGAGAAAGCACTTTTAGCTGGTAGTCACTGCTATCTGAAGAGATTTCCTTAACTGGGCTGATAATCGCAATTTTCAGGTCGGGATTACGACGTAGAATCGATGCAGCTGTACCTAAGCCACCTTCGATGTGGAACTTGCCAGCAACATGAATTACTTGCTGATCTGGGTTTGATGCGAGGTAGTCAACAATTGACTCGGCCATGGTTTCGTCCCATGTTATTTGAGCGGCAAACTGTTTTTCCGTTTGTTCTGGCGTACCATGATGCATCGAAGCCATAAACTTTTCTTTGTAAGGGCTATCGCCAATATTCACTTCTGACGCAACCCATTGACGTTGTTCCGTTGTTAGCTGATCTAGATAAGGTAATCCCTTACGGCCAATGCATTGTACGAAGGGTTTTGGTGCGTTTGCCGCAATGACATCGACGTCATTGGTTTTAGCGAACTCAACTAAAGCGCGATAATCACTTTCGTAGTTTGGCCAAGCACCCGCTTGAGACATAAGAGTTTGTTCGCCAATTTCATCATTGAGATATTGGTTTAATGTGTCTTGATGTTCTCGAGTGAATTGTTCCATTGAAAGCGCGATGTTTGACGTGGCGTTGCGACGTGCTTTTAAGAAATCGGTTTGAAAGCGATGGATTGCCGAGTGAGTGTGCCATTCGCCAATAAGAACCACATCAGCGTCAATCAGCTGTTTAGGTAATGCATCGAGAGAAAGCGTTTCGCCTTGTCGAGAAGCAAGCTGGTAGTCATAGAATGTGGAAACGGTTTCCGTTTGCGTGTTAGCCACTTGTTGAGAAGTGCTATTTGAAGGTTGATTAGCACAAGCAGTGAGCAGGGTAGCTAATCCGATAAGAATAATACGTTGCATGAAATGCCTCCTTGAAGAACACGCATACTAAAGGAGGCAAGATGAGATTTCAATGTAAACGATAATCAATATCAATTAAAGCTGCTTGCGGTACACTCGCAGCATAAAGTCCGCTTCACAGTTGAATTGCTCAGCATCGGTGAGTTGTTGTTTAAACTCTTCACTCGCCTTCCAAGCAAACGGCGTCATCTGTAGCAGGTCGAATGCGTCTGACCCCGATAGTTCCATCATATAGTTTAGTTGCTCTTGGTGCTCAAGAGTAAAACCTTCAATAATTTCTGGATCTTCGTCGTGCAAGCGAACACCATCATAAATTGCATCACGCAGCTGATACAGGTGTCGGCTAGCAGGTGTCACTGTGATCACGACGCCATTGCCTTTGATGGTGCGTTGCAATTCTTCAGCTTTACATGGCGCGTAAATGCGTAGAATACCGTCTAAGCTGTTTTCAGCAAAGGGGAGGCGATGGCTTGATGCAACTGAGAAGTCGACAGCAGGGTAGCGTTTCGCGGCGTATTTGATAGCAATCTTAGAAATGTCTAGACCAAAAGTCGCACCATTCTTTTCTTGAAGGTTTAATGCAATTTCGTTGGTGTAATACCCTTCGCCACAACCAATATCTAATAAGCTAGGTGCCTCTTCTGGCAGATAGCGAGAGCACAGTCCAACAACAGCTTGGCGCATTGGATCGTAATGGTTGCCTTCAAGGAAGCGGCGGCGAGCCTGCATCATCTCTTTGTTGTCACCTGGATCTTTTGAGCGTTTGTGGTGTGCTGGCATCAAATTAACATAGCCTTCTTTCGCTAGGTCGAACTGATGGTTCTTTTCACACTTAAACGTACGATTGTTTTGAGATAAAGGTTGGTGACACAAAGGGCATTGGTAAGTCATTGCGAACTCGAGGTAGAAATTTCAAGTCCAAAATTTTAACAGGAAGCATTGTGGGGCGCTAGAATAAACGCAGCTGTCTTGGTTTACGGCAATTAGTGAAGATACAGAGGCAATCAGTGAAGAGATAGAGCCAACGTATGGTTGGCTCTATTGGTCATGAGCAAGTCACATAGAAACAGTGAACTCGGCTTCTAGCTAAAGAAGTTAACTTGGTTCTTTAACGACTCAGCTTGTTTTTGAAGTTCATCAGCACTGTGAGAAGTCTTAGCGCTGGTTTCACGGCTTTGCTGGTTCAAATCGCTGATCGCATGTGCGTTTGCGGCGATTTCTTGAGAAACCTGAGCTTGCTCTTCTGATGTCGCAGCAATCGTTTCAGCTTGAGAAGCAATAGATTCAACTTGAGAGGCAATCGACTCTAAGGCTGTGCCTGCTTCTTGCGCTTTATCGAGTACTTGATTGGCATTCGATTGACTTTGTGTCATCAGGCTTACGGCATTGTTAGTTGAAGATTTCAACTTCTCGATGATGCTCACTACGTCTTGTACTGACGTTTGTGTACGATGAGCCAAAGTTCTTACTTCGTCAGCGACCACGGCAAAACCACGACCTTGATCACCTGCACGCGCAGCTTCTATTGCAGCGTTCAACGCAAGTAAGTTGGTTTGCTCTGCGATGTCATCAATCATCTTGGTAACGGTTTGAATGCTTTCGCTATCAGAACTCACTTGCTCAATAGCTGATGCTGATTTGTCTAGTTGGTCATTGAGCTGGGCAACATCAATACATACACCCTCAACGACTTCTAAACCTTTCTGGCTATCTTCATTAGCAAGGCGAACATTTTCAGCAATGCTGTTTACTTGCTGCGCAACAGATTCTGCCGAGGTGGCCATCTCTTCAATGGCGGTAACGACTTGCTCAACCTGTGCTTGCTGGCAGTCAGCTTGGCTCAAGTTGTGGCTGGCATCCTGTGACACGCTGCTAGAGCTGCTTTGTACTTGATCACTGGTCGTTCGAATCTCTCCAACGAGTGTGTTCAATTGAGCAGCCATGTTGGCAACACCGGTATTTAGGTTGCTGATTTCATTCTTAGTCTGTTTGCCGTTGTTTGGAATATGTAAGCTGACTTCGCCTTTTCCTAAGCGCATCATGTATTCGTTTAAAGTCGTCAACGGCGTCAACGTACGGTTCAATACGAGCGTTAACACGACGATAGTCGCGGCGGCAATCAAGGTCGCGATTATCGCGATAAGTTTCAGCAGTTCGTCGCTGCCCTTAGTGACTTCGTTAATAAATGTGCCGCCAAGTAGCTTCCAATTCCACCCCGGAACTTCGGTATAGACGAGGTATTTTTCGCCCACTGTTTCTTGATATTCAAAAGGGTAGAGAATCAAGCCGGATGGCTGTTCAAAGATCTGATAGAAAGGTTTGTTACCGTCGTAGTCAACAACATCCACAATCGATTTATCACCTCCAGCATTAGTAGGGTGCAGTAAGTACTGACCTTGATGCTCTTTTTCATTATCAACGATGATGGTATAACCAGTATCGCCCCACGAGACAGAACGCAATGACTCGAACAGGTTTTGTGTCGCCTCTTCTACGGGTAGACCAATGAAAGAGACACCGTTAACTTTGCCTTGAGCATTCGTTAGAGGTGCGTAGTAGGTAATGTAGCGTTGGCCGAAGAGCTTCACTTGCGCGTAATAAGCTTGGCCATTTTTGAGTTTGTTATAACCTGGATGATCCTTGCCTAACGTTGTGGCAACAACACGTTCCCCTGATGGTTTTTTAAGAGAAGTAGACACGCGAATAAAGTCATCGCCAAATGGGGCAAATAGGGTGGCTACAGCGCCGGTGTCGCGAGTAAAGCTATCAACGAGTTTAGTGTCGTTGATTAGGCTCTCACCATATTGAGTCATGTTAGGAATGGAGTGACCGTTGAACTCAACGTCGTAATTCTCAACATAAACACCTGCTAGGTAACCGTTACGAAAGGTGGATTCTAAAACTTTGGCGGTATGCAGGTAGGCATCGAATTGGCCAGAGATGGTTTTGGCCATCGCTTCTACTTTGGATTGGTGTTCCCTTAACGTGTTGTCTAATAATACTTGTGAGGCATTGCGATACACGAGCGTTGCGATAGAGCCAAAGGCGATAAGTAAGCACAGCAAAATGACCAACTTAAGTTGGAAGCCAACACTTTGATTTTTGTATTTCTCGAACATGAATTCATTATCCTGTCTTCATTGAGGTGTTGTTAAGTGGTTTTTGATAAGTTTGTTATTGAGTCTCCTATCATAAGTACTTATTTATCGGCAGTAATTGATAATGATTAATGAATTAATGAATTGATGAATTGATGGTTATGTTTATAAATTATGGCGTGTCCAGCTTGACTGAAGCAGATCAATGAGACGTAATTTGGAATGTATCTGAATCAGAGTCGATAGACTTTGCTGAGAGTTAAATGACAAGTTGGTCATGGTTATTGGAATAGAGATGTTTATTGGAATAGAGATGGTTAGGGGCAATAAAAATGCAGCTCATGGCTGCATTTTCGTTTCTAATTGGCGTTGCTTTAAGCTTATTTCGAAGCTAGCACTGTAATCAGCTGGTGGCTTTCGCCAGGCTGAAGCGTTTTACCTGCTTCTAGACTCGGGGCGTGCAGTGTTGACTCGACACACATCA
This sequence comes from Vibrio sp. 10N.261.46.E11, assembly GCF_041472735.1. NCBI lineage: Bacteria > Pseudomonadati > Pseudomonadota > Gammaproteobacteria > Vibrionales > Vibrionaceae > Vibrio > Vibrio sp. 10N.261.46.E11. Next base: position 75,105 of record NZ_JBFRQW010000001.1, on the reverse strand, counting down.
TGGTTAGATAACCGTCGTCTTGCATGTCGCCCATACCTGCAGCCCCTTCCGCCCACGGGTTCCAAAGTACCGCAGAGTTGTGGCCGTGGTTTTCAACTGTTAGCGTGCGATCCAGCTTTTTGTCAGCAACAAAGATTTGCGCTTCTGGTTGCGTGTAAACGCGGTCAATCGTGTCAGTCAGTACCAGTTCAGCACCACCTTGGCAGATCTTGCCACCTTGTAGGCTATCAATGTACTCAGCCCCCATACCCGTTGTGGTTGTGTTGTGAATATCGCCAACGTTTAGGTAAGTGTGCAGTGCACCAGAGAAAGTCCATGGCTGAGAATCAGTGTTCTTCACGTCCAGCGTTACTTTTAGCTGCTCGTCGATCTCAACATTCAAACGTGCATCAAACTGATGAGGCCATACTGCTAGCGTCTCTTCGCTTGGCTTCAGACCTAAGCTAACAATCACGCCCGCTTCGCTTTCGCGGTGCTCAATCAACTGCCATTCGTTTGAACGTGCAAAACCATGAGCTGGTGCTGCAATGCGACCAAACCAAGGCCAACATACTGGAATTCCGCCACGTAGGGCTGTTTTTCCGTCGAATTTAGCTTGTTGGCTCATCCAAATTAGGTCTTCTTGACCTTGCGGTTGGAATGACACGACATGACCGCCAAACAACGAAATCGCTGCGTTTGCTTTATCGTGTATAACACGAACCAATTTTACACCTTCGTGTTCAACGATAGTGACGTTGTCTGAAAGTACAGTCAGTGCAGGTAGAGTAGATAAATCCATTACATGATCCTTCTAAGGAAATTGAATTCAAATGCTGACTAGAACTAGGGTGCTTGTGAATCTGTGAGTGGCAAGCAGAGCCAGTATTGGAATTGAATTTCAGTGTGTTGGTAATTGGGATTGAAGCCGGGAGCTGTTTAAAAAATAGCAGGTATTAAAAAGGCGACACTAAGGTCGCCTTTTTCAAAGTCTGCTCAAAACAGTCTTCGCTAATGCTTATCTAAAGCTATTTCTAAAAAGAAATTACTTAGAGATGTGAGCGATTAGGTCTAGAACTTTGTTTGAGTAACCGATTTCGTTGTCGTACCAAGATACAACTTTAACGAATTTGTCAGTTAGAGCAACACCAGCTTTAGCATCGAATACTGAAGTTTGAACTTCACCGATGAAATCTTGTGATACTACTTGGTCTTCAGTGTAACCAAGAACGCCAGCCATTTCGCCTTCAGAAGCTTCTTTCATTGCAGCACAAATTTCTTCGTAAGATGCAGCTTCTTTTAGGTTAACTGTTAGGTCAACTACAGATACGTTAGCAGTTGGTACACGGAAAGCCATACCAGTTAGAAGGCCGTTTAGTTCTGGAAGAACAACGCCTACAGCTTTAGCAGCACCAGTTGAAGATGGGATGATGTTTTGAGAAGCACCACGGCCACCGCGCCAGTCTTTAGCAGAAGGGCCATCTACAGTTTTTTGAGTTGCTGTAGTAGCGTGAACTGTAGTCATAAGACCTGACTCAATGCCCCACTTATCGTTAAGTACTTTAGCGATAGGTGCAAGACAGTTAGTAGTACAAGAAGCGTTAGAAACGATGTCTTGACCAGCGTAAGATGCTTGGTTAACGCCCATTACGAACATTGGAGTTGCATCTTTAGAAGGACCAGTAAGAACTACTTTCTTAGCGCCAGCAGTGATGTGCTTACGTGCAGTCTCGTCAGTTAGGAAAAGACCAGTTGCTTCAGCAACTACGTCTACTTCGATAGCATCCCACTTAAGGTCTTCTGGGTTACGCTCAGCTGTAACACGTACAGTTTTACCGTTAACGATTAGGTTACCGCCTTCAACTTCAACAGTACCGTTGAAACGGCCGTGAGTTGAGTCGTACTTAAGCATGTATGCCATGTACTCTACGTCGATTAGATCGTTAATACCTACTACTTCGATGTCTGCACGCTCTTGAGCTGCGCGGAATACGAAACGGCCGATACGGCCAAAACCGTTAATACCTACTTTGATAGTCATTGTAGTTGCTCCACAACTTAATTTCTGATTAAAGATAACTGGTAGTAAAATTACAGAATCCAGTATACATCTGCAATAGATAATCCGACTTAACTTGTTTAATGTCAAAAAAAAGCGACGCTTTTCTTAACAATTGGGTGTAAGTGGTTGAAAATTGACCATTGCGAGTGGCTCTGTACCCTTCCAGTTGGGTAAAATACCTCTAAATGATGATTCACTTATGAGTGTATATGTACAATGTTTCCTGGTGAGAAAGTATGTGCTACAAAACGACTCATATGCAAGTCTTTATAGGAAAAAGTAAATATAATAACTAATAATGTGGAGAGATATTAACGTGATTCAAAAGGGAGGAAATATGATAAAGCCTGATGAATATTGGCGTGAGCGCCTAACGGACGATGAGTTTGCTGTGTGTCGTCAACGTGGTACTGAAGCCCCATATAGCGGTAAGTTACTGCACAACCATAAGACGGGTGTCTATAGCTGCACATGCTGTGAAAGCCCTTTGTTTCTGTCGGATAACAAATATGACTCAGGGTGCGGTTGGCCAAGCTTTGATGCCCCTGTGAATGACGAAGCAGTGCGTTATATAGAAGATCTAAGTCACGGAATGAAGCGTGTAGAGATCCGTTGTACCGCTTGTGATAGCCATTTAGGTCACGTTTTTCCTGATGGTCCGAAGACAACAGGTGAACGGTTCTGTGTTAATTCTGTGTCGTTAATTTTCAACAAAAATGACAAAAGTACGAAATAACTTGTCACTATTGTTTAATCCTTACAGGTCGCATTTGCCGATCGACTAACACTGAACGACCCAAGAGTTAAGTATTTCAGAGTTATCTCTAGTACAAATAAAAACAGCTACCATGATGGTAGCTGTTTTTTGAAAGCTCGTGAATAGAACGTTTGGACTAGAAAACGAGAACAGGGCGATCAGTAACGAGGGACAATCGAAGGGCTGTAAACCTCATCTTCAATAGCGTCTACTATATTGTCCGCGTCTTCATTCAGTTGTTCGTATGTTGACTCATCGAAACGGTACAACACAGTAAGTTCTGCTTCCGAAGCAATAGGCACATTAAAGTTTTTGGCAACCATTGCCCAGACGTACGCTTTTTCCATATGACCTAGGCTGTGGTTGATACTCGCCATTGATTTGAAGATCTCGGTGTTGACCTTCGAACCATTAGAAAGCGTTAACGCGTTATTGAGTAGCTTAAGCGTCTTTTCATGGTCACGGGTAGTATAGAAAGTGGCTAGCGCATATTGCATCTCTGCTGTGTTTAATGCTTCTGTCCCTTCTAACTGTAGGAAGCTGCGTCTTGCGTTGGTATCCCCAGTTTGTGACCACATAAAATAAAGCGTTTCAGGGGTATTTGATCGCGAGAGTTCATCAACAATACGTTCAGACTCCTCGATACTATTCATTAACGAGGTGAAGCGACGTTCTTGAAGTTTGGATTGATCGATCGTTTCGATCTGCGCAGCAAGTTCTAGACACTTTTTGTAGACAGAGACTAATTCGAACTCTTTAATCTTATTGGTATCGCTAGGGTTCTCTTTTGCTTCAAATTTATGCCAGACGAGGTCGGTACGTGCGACACGGCACTGTCCGTCGTTCATGTTTAGTTTTTCACACTGAAGCCACGGGTTGCTTTCGCATAATTGAGCGGTATTTTTGTTGCCGTCAAAGCACCCAACCAGAGTGAAGGGCAATAGGCTTAGTACCAACCATTTCATAATTTTCATATTCCTCCACTTGTGATCAAATACACTTATTTTCAGTCAGGTTCTTGACTCAATTCTGATACGGGTTATTTTCTGGTGAAAATTGTTAAAACTAAGGCCTTACCATGGATGCAGAACAACTTCTTAGCGCAATGACCCCCGAGGTCTACGAACGTTTAACCTACGCAGTTGAAACGGGTAAATGGCCAGAAGGAACAGCGCTCTCTAAAGAGCAGCGCGACTCGTGTATGCAGGCGGTTATGTTGTATCAATCGAAACATAACTCTGAAGCTCAACATATGACAATTGCAGCCGGCGGAGAAATTAGCTTTAAATCAAAGTCTGAACTAAAGAAGCAGTTTAAGTCCGACCAAGAAGATATTGTTAGAGTTAATCCTAATCATTAAGCTTAAATTACAACAAAGGGGTGGCACTGTGCCACCCCTTTTTTACTGTTAAGCCATTTATTTATAAACAAAAATGCGATTTAGTTCAGGTTTAAGTAAGGGGCGCGATTCACGGTAATTCCTCGGCTAAACGAATCGCTGAATAGGCTTATAAGCTCATCTCACCGCGCAGCACTAGTCGCATTTGAGCCTTCACTTCTTCGTAGCTTAAATCTTGGCTTAATAGATAATGTAACTTCGCCAGTGCCGCTTCTGGTGTCATATCGTAACCACTGATAACGCCCGATTCTGCTAGTGCACAACCCGTCGCGTAACCCCCCATATTGACTTTACCTGCCAAACACTGAGTTAGGTTCACTACAATCACACCTCGTTCTGAGGCATCTTTTAAGTGTTGAAGTAGTTCTTGATTTTGTGGTGCGTTACCAACACCAAAAGTAAGTAGAATCATTGCATTTACAGGCTGTAGTAGCGTGTTGCGAATCACCTCATGCGAGATTCCTGGGTACATTGTAATTACACCGATGGGTTGCGGAGTAATGTTATGAACCTTGAAAGCACCTTCAGGTTGTTCGTTTACCTTAACGTTATTGCTGATCTGGATATTGATACCCGCTTCTAGCAATGGAGTTAGGTTTGGAGAGGTAAACGCATTGAAGCCATCAGCGTGTGATTTTGTACTGCGGTTACCGCGCATCAACTTGTTGTTGAAGAACAGTGTCACTTCGTTGATCGGGTAGTTCGCTGCAATGTGCAGAGCATTAAGCAGGTTTGCTTGTCCGTCTGAACGTAATTCTGCTAAGGGGATCTGAGAGCCCGTAACAATCACAGGTTTGCCGAGGTTTTCTAACATGAATGACAGAGCTGAGGCGGTGTAAGCCATAGTGTCTGTACCGTGCAGGATAACGAAACCATCGTACTTATCGTAGTTCGCGCGAATATCATCAGCGATAGTCTGCCAATCAAGTGGCGTCATATCTGAAGAGTCCATTAATGGAGAGTATTCATGAATGGTGTACTCAGGCATTTCTGGGCGATGGAATTCAGGCATGGCAGCGAGCTGCTTATCCATAAAACCTGCGACTGGGACATAGCCGTGGTCCAAAGACTTCTGCATGCCAATTGTGCCGCCGGTATACGCGATATAGATGTGTTTTCTTTCCATGGCGATTAATACTTAGTGTGATATAGGGAACAGGGGGGCGATTATAGCGAATTATCATGCAATAAAAAGAGGCGCCTCACACAGAGGCGCCTCTTGATAACAAAGCGTTGAGCTTATCTTATTGAACTTGGCAGTTTAAGCAAAAAGCATATCGGCCTTGTGGGTCGTTAAAGTTACCTAACAGCTGGCTATCTTGAGCTAACTGTTGAGTAACAGGCTGTAAACTGCTTGGAATCATTGACTGAATATCAAGGCCTATCGACATCTGAACTTGGTTCATAAATTCTTGAATAAATAGTTCAGTGGCTGAAAGAGGCTCTTCTACCCAGTAGATATTGTAGGTTTCAAGCTTTGCAAGTGAAGCCGCCGCTGCAACCGCATCATCGAAATCACCAATTTCATCGACTAGACCTTTCGCGATTGCATCTTGCCCTGTCCATACTCGGCCTTGAGCAATCTTGTCGACAGCATCGACTTCCATGCCGCGATTCGCTCCAACTAGGCTGATGAAACGGCGGTAACCATTTTCAATGCCCATTTGGAATGCATCTTTCGCGCCGTCGCTAAGCCCAGTCGTAATACCAAGACCAGAGAAAGGTGACGTACCAACGCCATCAGTGTAAACACCGATATCGTTTAACCCCTTTTCAAAGGTTGTGATAACACTGAAGATACCAATCGAACCGGTTAAGGTTGTTGGTTGAGCTAGGATCTTATCCGCACCCATCGAGATCCAGTAACCACCCGAAGCGGCAAGGCTAGACATAGAAACCACTACAGGTTTACCTGCTTGTTTGATCGCTTCGATTTCATTGCGAATAACTTCAGAAGCAAACGCGCTGCCACCAGGGCTGTCTACACGAAGTACAACTGCTTTAACTTTGTCGTCATTACGAGCTTGGCGAAGTAGCGCTGCAGTAGTATCACCACCAACAGTGCCGCGAGGTTGTTTACCATCCATAATCGCACCGCTTGCCACAATCACAGCAACGTCGTGTGATTCGCTGTTCATGTCGGGAAGTATAGTTGTACGGTACTCGTAGTAACCAAATGCGTTGTAGCTGTCTTGACCATCACTGCCGAACACGTCTGCAAGCTCTAGTCGAACTTGTTGGCGGGTCGCTAGTTCATCGACTAAGCCCAGTTTTTCGGCCAGTTTCGCGATATCACCATCAACGGACTCAAGCTCTTTCAAGAAAGTGTCCATGCTTGGGTTTAGCGTTTTCGCGTCGATTTGGCGGTTGTGGCTCACATCATCAACGTAAGCACCCCATAGCTGGCCTAACCAACGAGAAGCGGATTCTTTTGCCGCGTCAGACATGTCATCACGAATGAAAGGTTCGATGGCAGACTTATAAGTACCTACACGGAACACATGGGTGTTCACATCGAGTTTCTCTAATAAGGTTTTGTAGTAAAGCGAGTAAGCGCTGTAGCCTTTAAGAAGAACACCGCCATCTGGTGATAGGAAGACTTTAGTTGCGTAGCTTGCTAGGTAGTATTGGCTTTGGTTGTAAAAGTCACCCACCGCATAAATCGGTTTGCCTGTTGCTTTGAACTCATTCAACGCTTTAGCGATGTAGCGCAGCTTGGTTAGGTTGGTTTCTGGCAACTCTTTGAGTGCTAAAACGATACCTGTAACCTTGTCATCGTCTTTTGCGTAGCGAATCGTTTCAACGATATCAAACAGGATGTTCTCTTTTGGAAGATCCTTGCCAAGCAGTGAGCCTGTCACCGAATCCATAGGATTGATATAACGGCTTTGCTCTACAATCGGACCAGAAAGGTTAAGCACCAGAGCTGAATCCTGTGGAACTGTTGGCTGAGCCGTATCTGAGTGGAAGTACACAAAGTAGATGATGGCAATACTGAGTAAAAAGATGATGTTAACAAGTGCAAGACGCACAAACGTAATGAGCTTCCAAATCCCTTTAAAGATCATACCTATAAATTTAAATATTTTTTTCATTCTGTCTCCGCAGTGAGATCACGTCGCTTTAACAAGCTGTAGTACCATTAATCTCAATAATATGAACTGCTTAGTATCCTACGATAATTCCCAAGCTCAAACTATACCAAGAATTGTTAATCGATATATATTCTCATTAAGTGTAGTCATATTAAGGGCTTTTGAAGGTTTAATGCGTCCTGCATTATGATCGGTGTTACAAAAATGTAAACGGTTGTTTGAACTTTTGGTGATTGAGTTATATTGTGGTCTGACCACAAGGATATAATAATAGAAGTGATGTCTGCCATGTACCCACATTTACTCGAACCACTCGATCTTGGTTTTACTCAGTTACGTAACCGTGTATTGATGGGATCAATGCACACGGGTTTAGAAGAAAATAAAGAAGGCCTCCACAAGCTTGCCGCGTTTTATGAAGAGCGAGCAAAAGGAGGCGTTGGCCTTATTGTTACCGGTGGTTTCTCTCCTAATTTACGTGGCAGATTGACCCCATTTAGTGCTGAGTTCAGTAAAGTTAAGCACGCAAAAGCGCACCAAATTGTTACTGAGGCCGTGCATAAGCATGGCGGTAAAATTGCCCTTCAGTTGCTACATGCTGGCCGCTATGCAATGCACCCATTCGCGCAAAGTGCTTCGGGCATCAAAGCGCCAATCGCTAAGTTTGCACCGAGTGAGATGAGCCCTCGTCAAATTAAAAAGACCATCGGTGCTTTTGCCAACAGTGCAGAACTAGCTCAAGTCGCGGGTTATGACGGCATTGAGATCATGGGATCTGAAGGTTACTTGATTAACCAATTCATCTGTAAGCGTACCAACATGCGTTATGACGAATGGGGCGGTTCTTATGAGAAGCGTATGCGTTTCCCACTAGAGATCGTTAAATCGATTCGCGAAGCGGTGGGTAAAGATTTCATTATTATTTTCCGCTTATCGATGCTGGATTTGGTTGAGCAAGGCAGCACATTCGAAGATGTTGTCCTTCTGGCTCAGAAGCTAGAAGAAGCGGGTGTGACCATTATTAATACGGGTATCGGTTGGCACGAAGCACGTATTCCGACCATCGCGACACAAGTTCCAAGAGGTGCATTCTCTTGGGTGACAGAAAAAGTAAAACCATACGTGTCGATCCCAGTGGTGACGTGTAACCGAATCAATACGCCAGAAGAGGCTGAACGTATCCTTAGTTCAGGGCAGGCCGACATGGTATCAATGGCTCGTCCATTCTTGGCTGACCCTGACTTTGTTAATAAAGCCGCTCAAGACCAAGCGCAGTTCATTAACACCTGTATCGGTTGTAACCAAGCGTGTCTTGATAACGTATTCAAAGGCAAACGAGCGAGCTGCTTGGTGAACCCTCGCGCTTGTTACGAAACTGAAATTGTTGTGCAACCAGCTCAAGCAACCAAAACCATTGCCGTCGTCGGTGCTGGGCCAGCAGGTTTAGCTTGTGCAACAACGTTGGCACAGCGTGGGCATAAGGTTGATCTGATAGAGAAAAATGACCGCATCGGTGGACAATTTAGATTGGCAATGCAGATTCCGGGTAAAGAAGAGTTCAGAGAAACGATTCGTTACTTTGCTAACCAAATAGATGCATCAGGCGTGAACTTAAAACTGGATACTGAAGCGACGTTTGAGATGTTGTTGAAGTACGATGAAGTCGTGATGGCTGCTGGTGTTGAACCCAGAAAGCTTGATATTGAAGGGATAGATCAAGAAAACGTAGTCGACTACCAAACCTTGATTCGTGAAAAGACACCAGTAGGCGAAAAAGTCGCGATTGTTGGTGCCGGTGGTATCGGTATTGATGTGGCAACTATGCTGACAGAGCCAACTTCTCATAGTTTGGACGATTGGCTGCATGAGTGGGGCATTGATAAGAATATGGAACACCCAGGCGGACTTTACCCTTACCCTGATTCATTTAGCGATAAAACGGTGTGGGTGATGCAGCGTAAAGCGGGTCGTGTCGGTAAAGGCCCGGGTAAGACTACAGGTTGGATTCATAAACGCACATTAGAAAAACGTGGTGTGAACTTACTTGGTGGCGTGAGCTACAACAAGATTGACGACCAAGGTCTGCACATCAGCGTTGGTAAGCAAGAACAGGTGCTTGATGCCGATTCTGTAATTGTGTGTGCAGGTCAAGTGTCGGTTCGACCATTCGAAGATATGTGGCAAGAGTTTGGTGGCAAGCTTCATGTTATTGGCGGCGCTGATTACGCGGGCGAACTGGATGCAGTACGTGCGATTCGCCAAGGTGTTGAGTTAGCGATTAAGCTCTAACAACAAGAGAATACACCCGTTCATAAACTGAACGAAACTTGTAAATAAGGCTCCTAAGTCATAGATTTAGGAGCCTTTATTGTTTTCAGTATTGTTTGAACTATTGTGTCAATTGGACAGCCGTTGAGATTTATTATCGTTTGTATTCTGTGCTACAGTTCAACTATACAAACAATAAAAATTAGTAAGGACTTCAAATGGATGCTTTGGATCTATTGCTCAACAGACGCTCTATCGCAAAACTCTCTGATCCGGCACCTGAAGGTGTCGCGTTAGAAAACATCATCAAAGCGGGCTTACGAGCTCCTGACCACGGTGCGCTAACACCTTGGCGCTTTGTTATCGCGCAAGGTTCAGGGTTACAGAAACTTTCAGACATCTTGGTGCGTGCCGCTGAAGCGGACGAAAGCGAAGAAGCGGTGATCGAGAAAGTGAAAAAAGCGCCGTTCCGAGCTCCTATGGTGATCACCGTGATTGCTAAAGTGACAGAGCACGAGAAAGTGCCAGCATTCGAACAACACCTGTCTGCGGGTTGTGCTGCGCAAGCCATGCAAATGGCAGCCGTCGCACAAGGCTTCCAAGGTTTTTGGCGTTCAGGCAAATGGATGTTCCACCCTGAAGTTCGCCAAGCTTTCGGCCTAGAAGGCGACGATGAAATTGTGGGTTTCCTATACCTAGGTACTCCGGGCTGTACGCCAATGAAAGTACCAGAGCGTGACTTCGCTAAGTTTGTTGAGTTCTTATAGAGAACGTTGAAGCTTGAAAGTGGAATGCTAACTGTATAAACAACCAGTTTTTCTTGATTTATTAGGGCCACATTAGATAATGTGGCCCTAATTGTTTGTAGCATCTGGAAAAACATGTCTCGCCTTATTATTGCTGAAAAACCAAGCCTCGGCCGCGCTATCGCCGCCGCACTGCCTAATCCACAGAAGAAAGACCAAGGGTTCATCAAGTGTGGTAATGGTGATGTAGTGACTTGGTGTATTGGACACTTATTGGAGCAGGTTGAGCCAGACGCTTATGACGACCGCTATAAGAAGTGGAACTTGGCCGATCTTCCTATAGTGCCAGAGCAATGGCAGTTAAGACCGCGTAAGACATCGAGCAAACAGCTCACGGTGATCCGAAAGCTATTGAAGGACGCCACTCAAATTGTTCACGCCGGAGACCCTGATAGAGAAGGGCAGCTGCTGGTTGATGAAGTGATTGATTACTGCAAAGTCTCTAAGGCTAAGAAAGAGTCGATGGACAGGCTACTGATTAGTGACTTGAACTTGCCAGCGGTAAAACGTGCACTTTCCCAAATGCGCAGTAACCGTGATTTTATCCCACTATCAATTTCAGCTTTGGCACGCTCTAGAGCTGATTGGTTGTATGGCATGAACATGACTCGCGCATATACCTTGCTTGGTCAAAAGGCGGGCTACCAAGGGGTATTGTCAGTCGGGCGAGTACAAACTCCTGTTCTTGGTTTGGTCGTAAGGCGTGATGAAGAGATCGAAAACTTCATTCCGAAAGATTACTTCACTCTGCATGCGCTGCTCCCTTACCAAAACAACGGCCAGAGCTTTGATATTCGAGCGCGTTGGAAACCAAGCGAAGCATGTAAGCCATGGCAAGATGAAGAAGGCCGGGTGCTCAATCGAAAACTGGTTGAGAACGTTGCTAACCGAATTGCGAATCAACCCGCGACGGTGACAGAATCAGAGCAAAAGCAAAGTAAACAAGCGGCGCCACTGCCTTATTCGTTGTCAGCTTTGCAAATTGACGCGTCTAAGCGTTTTGGTATGAGTGCTCAGCAGGTTCTCGACACTTGTCAGTCATTGTATGAGAAACACAAACTCATCACTTACCCGCGTTCTGACAGCCGCTATCTACCTAAGGATCACTACTCGCAAAGAGAGTCGGTCGTCGATGCTATCGCTAATAATGCGAAAGAGCTGCAAAGTGGTGCGCAAGGCGCGGATCTTTCTTTTAAATCCAAAGCATGGAACGACAGCAAGGTCGATGCTCACCACGCGATAATTCCTACTCCGAAAAAGTCATCGGTGAACGGCTTGTCTGCTAATGAGATGAAAATCTATCAGCAAATCGCTCGTCAATATCTGATGCAGTTTTATCCGCCGGCTATTTTTGCCGATGCCAAGCTTGTGTTTGATATCGCTGGTGGCGTGTTCATCGCAAAAGGACGACAACTTATTAACCCAGGTTGGAAAGTGTTGATGGGTAAAACGGACACAGATGAGAAAGGTGACGGTACGGATACGGTTCCTCCATTGGATAAAGGAACTGTGTTGACTTGTCGTGAAGGTATTATTGGCGATAAGAAAACCGAGCCACCAAAACACTTTACCGAAGCGACGTTGTTACAAGCGATGACAGGTATTGCTCGCTTTGTCGCAAATAAAGACCTCAAAGCTATCTTGAAAGAGACCGATGGCCTTGGAACAGAGGCAACTCGTGCGGGGATTCTCGATACTCTGTTCAAAAGACAGTTACTAACTCGACAAGGTAAAAGCATTCATAGCAGCCCTGCGGGGAGAGGTTTGATTAATGCCTTGCCGGAGGACTCGACCTTTCCCGACATGACGGCTCACTGGGAGCATCAGTTGCAAGGCATGGCTGAACGAAACCAAGCGTATCAACCCTTCATGCAAGCGCTAGAAAGTAAGATCGATGGCTTAATGGGTAAGGTAAAAACAGGTGAAGTCCCTGAATCCCTGCGTCATCTGCCTAAAGTTGAAAGACCAGCATTCAAGCGCCGTAAAGGTGGTGGGACAAGGAAGAAGACTTACGCGAAGAAAGGCGCTAAAAGTTAATCAGTTAGAAACTGAAAGCTAACAACACCCATTATTGATATTGGGAATCAATATTAACGACCGACCTTGCGTCCGCAGCGTTTAAACAGCTGTTGCCAATAGTCGACATGGCGACGAGTCGATGCTCGAAAACCTTGATGTGCATCTTGGATGGGAAAGTAATAACTGTGCAGTTCAGGCTGCGCGTCAAACATCCCTAGTTGCGGGGCTAACTGCTGATAATAGCCATCGAGTTGCGCCATGTAAGGCTGAACCTTACCAATATACTGTTGTTCGAACACGTTGTTGAGATAACGAAACTTAGTTGTGTCTCGTTGTTTCCCGCAGATGATATTGGCATCAAAAGTTGTGAGTTGTTTGGTAATGATATCGAGCTCAACCGAGGCTCGAGCTAGTGAGTAGTACAAATCTCCAAGCGTTGAACTCTTCTCCAGTACTTCTTGAACCTCAATGGTTTTGCCCGAAACGAGTGATGTGTTTAACGCTTGATTTATGTGTTCTAGGGCGTCACTTGTCTGTCTCACTTGATCGCCAATATCAGCACGTAACCACTGACTACCACGCATTTGCGACTGCATCGCTTCACTGGCATAGATCAGATTCCATTGGTGCAGTGGAAATTGTGCGAGTTTCTGCTGCTCGATTTCTTTGAGTAATTCTACGATCTCTGGGTCTAACTCGTTATTAGCTAAACATTGCCCCACACCTTCCAATAGAGCGACCTGATAATCGTAATTACGAAACTCATCCGAAACCTTGCCCAGAACCGAATTTTTTTCTGCAATTAGATTGAATAATCCACACTGACGAAGTTGGTAACTGTCGATAAGCCCGATAGAGAGCGCAGGAACTTCAATAAACAGTTCTCGCTTTCTCGGTAGGCTTTCAAATTCCCAGTTATCTTTTATCTCGTCAGCATCTTGCACGTTGGCTATTTTGGTCTGATAGTCGTCGAAGTAGTTCTGTGGGCTGTCATCGAAACATCCTGTGATCAACATTGTTAGACACAACACTGTTGAACGTACGAGTAAGCTTGAGATAACGCGACGATCCATGTGAACGCTACCAGTCTATTTCGCTACCATCGAAATTAAAGAAGTGACCACTCACTTCAGTATTCGATGACTCTATTACAGTCACAAGGCCTTTAGCCGAAGTCTCTGTATCAATAAGAGCATTAGGTCCGCCCATTTCAGTCTGTACCCAGCCTGGGTGTAACGCTAACACGGTAAAGCCATCATCGGTCAAGTCGTTGCTTAAACTCTTCACAACCGAGTTTAGAGCTGCTTTAGAAGAGCGATAGATGTAGCCTCCGCCAGAAGTATTCTCCGTCATGCTGCCCACTCTTGATGAAAGGCATGCGATCTTTTTTATTGGACTCTTTGCTAGCGGAGGCAATAAGGATTCAACGAGTTTAAGAGGTGCGATGGTATTGATTTCGAAAACGCGACGCCACTCTTCAACATCGGTATTACCCAGACCATAACCTTTAGGGCCATAGTAGCCAGCGTTGTTGATCAAGATATCAATCGGTTCTATTTGCGAAGGGAGTTGGCCTACTGCTTGGTAATCGGTTATGTCTAATTGAATACAGGTCAGGTTGGCGTTGTGCTCTGCGAGTGAGAGCAGTTCTGTCGCTGAAGAGGCGTCACGGTAAGTTGCGTACACCTTGTGATTACCTTTCAAGTATTGTTGAGTCAGACTTAAGCCAATGCCGCGGTTCGCTCCAGTAATAAAAATAACGCTCATGGTGATTCCTTTTCAGTTCAATTAGTTAAGTTTGATGGCTTAACACGAGAAAATCAACGCTCCACCAACTGGCCATTAGCATTCCTACAAAAATCATTACTGCAGCCATCGAGCCGCAGATCACACCACAGATGAGTATTAGGTTTTTCATTGTTGTCTCTAAGAACTAAAGATAATGATAACTATTACCATTAATTAAAGTTGTCGCCAAGCCTGAGACTGTTATGATTTTGAGAAAGCTACGTAAATCGCCTGACTATGACTCCTTTAATTTATCATCCAATTTATTCCCAGTTGCCTTTACCAGAAGGGCACCGTTACCCGATTAACAAGTATCAGTTGTTACACAGCGCTGTTGAAGCGTTAATGGATAGCGATCCTCTCTGGAAGAGTCAGTTTGAAATCTTCCAACCAACGCCAGTTACAGTTGAGCAAGTAAAACAGGTTCACGATAGTGAGTATGTGGATTTGCTGGTTTCTGGTCATTTACCCGCAGCTAAAATGAGACGTATTGGCTTTCCGTGGAGCGAACAGCTTATAGAAAGAACACTCTATTCAAGTGGTGGAACCTGCTTGGCTGCAGAAATGGCCATCGAGAGTGGTTTGGCGATTCATTTGAGTGGTGGTTATCATCACGCACACCATGATTTTGGTAGCGGCTTTTGCTTGTTGAACGATCTGGTTTTAGCGGCAAAACATGCGCTGACCTTTGAACATATCGATAAAGTGCTTATCGTCGACAGCGATGTTCATCATGGTGACGGCACAGCAACTCTTTGCCAAGAGAGCGATGAGATTATTACTCTGTCATTCCACTGCGATAAGAACTTCCCTGCGCGTAAACCGTTATCTGATTTAGATGTGCCATTAAGTCATGAAACAGAAGATGAAGAGTTCTTACGTTGTTTTGAACAAGTCACCAAGTTGGCGATTGCGCATCACCAACCTGATCTCATTATTTATGACGCGGGGATCGACATCCATCAAGACGATGAACTGGGTTATTTGAATGTTTCGACAAAAGGGATATTTGAACGCGACTGTTTCATGATTGAATTAGCGAAATCAGAGTCTATTCCAATGGCGTGTGTAGTCGGTGGCGGATATCGAACTGAACATCAAGATTTGGTGCCGATTCACATGCAGTTACTCAACGCTGCATTGGCTGTGAATAGCTGAACCGTTGAGCTCCGTGATCTCCAGATACAAAAAAGCCGCTGATTTCTCAGCGGCTTTCTTAAATGTGGTGGAGGGATAGGGATTTGAACCCTAGAACCGCTATTAACGGTTGCCGGTTTTCAAGACCGGTGCTTTCGACCACTCAGCCATCCCTCCGATGGCGCGTATAATATAAGGGTGGCTTACGCTTGTAAATACCCTTATCAACTGACTGCTTTTTTTATGAACGCTTTTCGATAATTTTGTGTTGTATGGCTATTTGTTGTGCTTTTTATCGAATGGAGAGACAAAGTTCTACTATTAAGAAGCTGGTTTGTAATGAGCTTTGGTTTGTGTGATAAACCAATCGCGGGTAGAGGTGGTTTGGTTCAGATATCGATTTGTTGGCTGAGCACGATTTGAGGACAACAATAAAGTACGACAGGTAAAGGGCGGTGGCTTTTATGACAAGGATAAAAGTCGATAACTTAACTTCAAACATTAAAAAGCTTCAGATGCAAAAAAGCCGCTGACTTCTCAGCGGCTTTCTTTAATGTGGTGGAGGGATAGGGATTTGAACCCTAGAACCGCTATTAACGGTTGCCGGTTTTCAAGACCGGTGCTTTCGACCACTCAGCCATCCCTCCAATGGCGTGAATAATATAAGGGGCAGAGGATCTTGTAAACCCTTAATTTTCATAATTTTGTTTTGTTGCTTGTTTTCTAATCATTCTCGTCAATAAAAAAGGGAAGCCGTTGGCTTCCCTTTTCTTTTTGATGATCATTTAGTCATTTTTGGTATAGAACCGCTGTAACTCAGTAAGGCCTTGCATCAACACTGGTAAGCGAGGGCTTACGTCTTTCAGACGTTTGTAATTCTGATCGTACAGTTTGTAGTTACCAAACTTATCTAACACTGTTGTTTGTTGGTCGGTAACAAGAGCAAGTTCACGTGAGTCTCCTGCGAGAATCCATTTTCTTCTACGCTCATCAAACAGGCTACGACCGCTACTGAAGTCTGTCGGGTTCGAAGATACACCTAATAGCTCTTGCATTAGCGTGACTGATACATCTAGGTGACTAGAACGGTGAGTATATTCAGATGCCGACTTACCTGGCCATTTGATGAACAGAGGCACTTGTAGTTGGTAACGACTGTAATTGGAGTTTGCACCCCAACTGTTGGTTTTCGTCTCGTTAAATTCAGTACCATGGTTAGAGGTAATGATAACCACAGTGTTGTCTTGAAGATCTAGGCGCTCCAACTCTGCGTAGATTTTCGCTAACTGAACATCCGCCGCTTGAGTCGATTTTTGGTAATCTGCAGTAAAACGTTCAGCGGTAGGCAACGTTACATCTGTTTCGTAACTAGAGAAGTTATCGAGCGTTGTTAGTTCAATAAAGTTAAACCAAGGGCTTTTTGCTTGTGGTGATTGAACCCATTCAGACCAAGCTTGTATTGCGCTTTGGTCATCATCTGTTGCTTGCTCTGGAAGCGCATCACGGCCTCTGAAGATGACTTCCGGGTAAAGTGCGTCGTCAAAGTCATCACCGCTAAAAGCGGCAAGTGTATAATTGTGATGATCTAGCACATCGAGCAGTACTGCGCTCGAACCTTGTGCTTTGATGCTGCTTGCGTAGCTGCTAGGAAGGCCATAGAACAATCCGAAAATACCAAACATGTCGTTACTTGAACTGTAGTGATTGGTGAAGTTGATCGATTGTTGTGCATAGGCATAGCTGCTTGGCATTGCAGTGCTATTAAGTGCATCAGCGCGAAGATTATTCACACTCACAAGCAGAATATTAAGATCAGCACTGCGGCGGTTGTATTGAATTTTTTCTAGTGGGTAGCTAACTAAGTTTACGTTCTCTTGGTTCGCTTCTAAACGCTGTAAATACTCTTCACGGTCTAATAGACCATGCTTTTCCATAAAGCTTTTTGCTGTCATAGGATAAGACAGTGGGAAATTCGCTTTCTGGCTTGTAATTGGGTTGTAGAAATACGCATCAGCCCACATGTAGGTCAAGTGGCTGCTGATGAAACACAAGAAGAAGACGGCAGTAATAGGACGGCCAATGTGTTTATGAGACAGTTTACGTTGCTTACGCCAAACCCACTCAGACAGACCTAGCTGCAATAAGAAGATTAGTGGCATTACAATGAAGAGGTGCTGCAAATCAGAAGTGAGTGCAGACTCCTCTCCACTGAATAAAACCTCCCACACGACAGGTGTCAGGTGGAGGTTTATATTTTGATACGTTTGGGTATCAATCAGTAGGACAGTTAAACCTATGGTTGCGAAGATAACGGCAACCAAACGTAATAACTTCCTCGACGGAAGAATAAAAGTGAGTGGGAACAGCACTAATAGATAGAGCGCGAACACCAAAAATCCAAAATGACCAACCCATGATGCAGCCAAATAGAATTGACCCAATAGGGTTTCCGGCCAAGCAGATTGAGTAATATAACGAGTACCAATCAACATCGCAGCAATGATGTTGAAAAATGCAAACCAGTGGCCCCAACCTACCAGTCGAGATACACGATCGCTATATGAGTTTGCGCTGTCTACCATTTATAATTCTTTTTCCGTCAATCAAACTTAGTGAGACTTTTTATCTTCAAGAGAAGAAATTAAAGCTTCGGCAAATTTTTCAGCAATTCCTTTGCGTTGTGAAGCAGCAACGTTCTGATTTAAGACATTGGTTGCGATATTTCCAGCGATCATCAATGAAAGCTCAGGTGAAGCTTTGTGCTTAGTCAGTACAGCACCTACTTCAGCTAGGATTTTTTCAACTTGATCATCTGTGTATTTAGATATAATCGGCATAAGGACTCTAATAATGATAGTAAAAGCGGCTTATGATAACCTACTATGCACAACAACTGAAACCTGAACGGTAATATTTTCACTATGAGCCTTCACCTTTCCAACGTAATTTTACACCAGCTAAGCAAGAACGATCAGGAAGAGCTGATTGTTAACTATCGTGCTGAATCTCTAGAAAACGATACTGCATCTGAAAACCTAGTCGCTGAACTTCACCGAGTTTTTAATTCAAAAGCAGGTAAAGGATTTGGTTCTTTCAAATCCGACAGCGAATTCCAGCAGTCGTTGCATGAATTTCGAGCTGGAGAACAAAGTTTTTATGATTTCTCTCAAAAAAGTGCGCTACGTCTGAAAGATGAGCTTTCAAAGTATCCTTTTGCTGATGAAGGCACTTTGGTACTGGCTGAATATCAATCACTGGCGACAGACTACCTTTTCATCGGACTACTGCCTTCAAACCAAAGTTTGAAAGTGACCGAAGGGCTAGATATTAGTGCGACGGATTACCTTGATATCTCGAAGATGGATATTGTTGCGCGCCTTGATCTTTCAACATACGACACAGACAAAGAGTCAAACCGTTACCTTACTTATATTAAAGGGCGCGTTGGTCGTAAAGTCGCTGACTTCTTCTTAGACTTCCTTCAAGCAGAAGTAGGCTTGGATGCTAAGCAGCAAAACCAAGTATTGATGCAAGCGGTAGAAGACTTTGTTTCTGACTCTAAGTTAGAGAAAGAGGAAGCGATCAGCTATAAAAAACAAGTTGCGGATTACTGTAACGAACAGCTTAAAGCGGGTGATGAAGTTCAAGTTCGTGAACTTTCTGGAGAATTGCCAGCAAGCACAGATGGTACAAGCTTCTTTGACTATACTAGTGAGCAAGGCTACGAGTTAGAAGACAGCTTCCCAGCAGACCGCGCAACTATGCGTAAACTAACAAAATTTGTTGGTGCTGGTGGCGGTTTGAATGTTAGTTTTGATAGTCTGCTTTTAGGTGAGCGTATCTTCTACGATCCAGAGACAGACACGCTAACCATTAAAGGGACGCCACCGAACTTACGTGATCAACTGACTCGCAATAAGTCATAGTCCGAAGTTATTAGGTAGCAAGCGACAGCAGGTTGTTGTCGCTTGTTTATGTTTAGCAACATAATGGTTTAGAGTTCGCATGAACAAGGAATATCGATGGAACAATCAGTAGCAAAGCCCAATCGCTTTAAAAGACCCGCAACTTTTTTGGTTGCACTCTTGGCTCTGTGGCTACTTCCTTCACTGGCTCTCCTTAATCTAAGCCGTTCTTACTCTCACTCGCTCGCTCAAATTGAAGAACTCGGTATTCGTGTTAATGAATTGAGGCAATCGCTTTATTTCTCTGAGCCGCTGCGAGTCTCTCGCATTAATGATTTAGCACTCGATGCTCAATTGGTTTATTCGATCCGACTGCAGATTGAATCTGATTTCCAACACGCCTTGTTTCGTCCTGATGTGAACCAACTGCTTTACGTTGCCGATCAATTTTTAGAAAAATTTGATGAATTCATTCCGATAGAAAGTCAGGTGCAAGATATCGTCGATAACATCAAAGTGTTACGCACAGATACTGAGCTTTCCCCTAAGTTAAAGCCGCTACTCAACGAATTTGGTGTCGTCGTTTTTGAAGCGATGTATTCAGATAACCAAAGTTCATCAGCAACTTATCGCGCCTTTGATTCTATACTTGAAAAATCTTATTCATTAAAATCCGAAGAGCAAGATGCACTCCAACAATTACTGGCTGATGCTTCAGCATTGCTGAGTGATTACGCTCAGCTCAATTATTTAGTCGATAAAATTAAGAAGAATTCAGTAAACGAACAGATCATTAAACTTGAAGCTGAGTTCCATGATCGTCAATACAACCTATTATTGTTCATGCTAGGTTTAAGCTTAGTGGCAATGATTGCGTTAGTGTTGTGGAGTGTTAGGTCTCAAAAATCGATGAAAGAAGTAGACCAAGCACTCAGACCGGAACCAGTCGTCGATTCAAGACAGGAAGAGGCTCAACCTCAGCAGAGTGCTTGCACGACAAGCCCGCAAGCTATTTCACAAGAACCGATTTCACAAGAACCGATTTTGCAAGAACCTATTCCACAAGTTCCGGTTCAGCAAAACTCTATTCAGCAACCCCCAACTCAGCGAACACCAGAACAAGTGCAAGAGCCAGAGAAGCACATTGCCTGTGTTACGGATTCAAAGCCAGCGATTGATATTGAAGAGATGCTAGAGACTCTTGATGGCGATACCGAGTCTGTTGAATTGTTGCTAGGGGTCTTTGTCGAAGATCACGCAGATGACTACACCAGATTCAAATCTCTGCTCACCAAGGATGAAACCTCTGCTGCTCGCATTGTACACAGCTTAAAAGGTGTGGCTGGCAGCATCAAAGCGTCTCGGTTAGCGATCATTGCAGCGACTATTGAAATGACAATGAAGCAGTCCAGAGCCATCAGCGAGCACGATTTAGCCGAACTAGAGATGGCGATAAAAGCCTCTGTAGATTCTGCTCATGACTATTTAAATACCCAACGTTAACTTTTACAGGTTTTTTGACAATACTCTGACGAAGCGCTCATACAATCCGCGCCCTTAGTCTTTGTTAGAGGTTTATATGTCACGAGTTTCGAGTCGAAATTGGATAGTGTTGGTGCTTAGCATTATGCTAAGTGGTTGTTCTCTCTTGGAAGTTAAGCTAGATAGTCAAACGACGCCTCTTACTCAGCAAGAGTTACAGGCTCGGATCATGACGCGTGAATACGCCAAGATGTTTTTTACACGAGTAGAAGACTCAGCCGATCTCATTGCGCAATCTTACCCTGCTGATGACACCTTACATCAATCTTATGTGTTGCTTTGGAAGATCCATGCTGAGCAGGGCTTACAACAAGCTGCGTACCAAACTTCCCCAATGTCAGCATTAATTGACTCATGGGTTTTCACAGCCCAAATGAATCAGTTTTATAGCCAAGGCGATGGCGCGGATCTGTTCGTGACGGATAATGCGGTAGAGACTGCTCGTTCTCTTGACCAAGAAGCTGAGAAGCTAGCAAAGGGTGTATTGAACTCAAGTGATTTCAAGAAGAGCAAAGCAT
The DNA here is from genome assembly GCF_041472735.1 of Vibrio sp. 10N.261.46.E11. Lineage (NCBI taxonomy): Bacteria > Pseudomonadati > Pseudomonadota > Gammaproteobacteria > Vibrionales > Vibrionaceae > Vibrio > Vibrio sp. 10N.261.46.E11. The sequence continues at coordinate 53,830 of NZ_JBFRQW010000001.1, read as the reverse complement.
TTGTTGCAGAGTTTGCCGCGAGCAACCCTTTTAAAGATCTTACCTTCAGAAGCACGCCTGCTTATCGCGAATGGCTAACTTATCTGGGTAAAGACGAATCTCAAATCGTTCAGAGCCTAGGTACTATGCCAGAAGCCATGAGCGATGCATCAGACCGCTTAAGCCTAATGGCTGACCAAACGCCGAAATTGATGACGTGGAAAGCTGAGTTGGTGGCGATGAACAGTTCGCTCACAGGTGAAGATTTGTCGATGACATTGGAAAGCCTTCGTCAAACATCAGCAAGCATGCAGGACTTCATTGAGAATAACCCTGAGTACATGCAAACATTGGCTTCGATTATGTCGACAGAAATGCAGCCTTTACTTAACGACCTAAGTGATAAGACAGATCAAAAATTGGCGATGCTCACTGAAGAACGTGTAGCGTTAGAAAAAATGGTGACACGAGAGAGAGAAGCTCTGGTCGCGATGATTGCGAAAGAGCGTATTGAAATTGCAGGCATTGTGACTTCAGAGAGAGAACTGTTCACACAAGACCTTGATCGCGTCTCTCAAGAGGTGGTGGTACTCGCTATTGATAAACTGATGGACTTAATCAAAGGTGTGATTATTTACTTCATCCTGTTTATCTTGGTGGTGTTCTTTGCACCGTTAGGCATCGGTTATTGGTTGGGTAAACGAACCGCCAACAAATAAATTCAGTAATTAAGTAGATCAAAAAAGAGCGCTCTAGAGCGCTCTTTTGGCATTTATATCATCAACATTTTTGTGCTTAAGCACTAAAGCCTTAGCTTAAGCTTGTTGCTTGCTCAGTTCAGCGGCTTCTTCAGTTTCAAGCACTGGTGCTGTTGGTTCACATTTATCAACGAACCAACCCATGTAAGACGTTACGATAGTCACGAGGATACAGATGAAGCTCAACCACATGAACGGAGCGTAAGAGAGCGTTGCGACACCAAGAATACTCGCCATGTAGATACCGTTATCACTCCAAGGAACCATGCCTGAAGTTAACGTGCCACCGAACTCAGCGTTACGAGATAGATTTTTACGTTGATAACCTAAACGGTCGTAGTTTTTCGCACAGATTTTTGGCGTTAGGATTAACGATACGTACATTGCAGAACCGAATACGTTACCCATGAATGCCGTGCCGATCGTGCTTGTTGCTAGAGAACCAGCGCTATTTACTCGGCGCTCGAACACCTTAGCAATCGTCTCTAATACGCCCACTTTATCCAGTAAGCCACCAAAACCTAAACCAAACACAATCACCGCTACCGAACCAAGCATTGAAGACATGCCGCCACGGTTAAGAATCGAGTCAATAAACTCTACGCCAGAGGAGATAGAGAACGGTGCCCAAGCTGTATTGAATGCCGTTAGGAAATCGATATCTTGGATCATGACTGCCCAGATAATACCTAGCAGAGAACCGAAGCTGATTACCGGGAATGAAGGCATGCGGAAAGCCAACAGACCAAGCACGATCAGTACTGGGACAAATGAGTAAGGTGTGATGTAGAACTGAACTTCCATTGCTTTGATGACAGAATCTACTTGGCTCATGTCAACGTTGCCCGCGTAGTGGAAACCAAACGCAGTAAACATGATGCCAGTAATCACGTAGCTGATTAACGCAACTGGCAGCATGCCCTTGATGTGCTCAACCACTTCAACACCAGACATTGAAGAAGCCAGAATCACTGAATCCGAAAGTGGAGACATCTTGTCACCGAAGTAACAGCCTGACAGTACTGCACCTGCAGTAATCGGTGCTGGAACACCTAGACCTTGGCCTATGCCCATCATTGCGATACCTGCTGTACCCGCGGCGCCCCAAGAAGTACCAGTTGCCAATGCGGTTAGAGAACAGATAATCATGGTCGCTAAAAGGAAGATAGAAGGGTGGATTGCTTTCAGACCATAGTAAATGATAGTAGGTACGATCCCGCCAGAGATCCAAGTACCAACAAGAGCGCCAACGGCTAAAAGTATTAAAACCGCGCCTAAGCCATTGGATATTCCTTTGAGTGCCGCTTTTTCTAAGTCTTTGTATTCGTGGCCAAGGCGAATACCGAGAACCATGATAATGAACCAGCCAATATACAAGGCAAGTTGAATTGGAAGGTCAAGCTTTGCAGTAAAGGAAAAAGCAAGGGATAGAAATAATCCTAACGCGATGAATACCTGCAATAGGTTCGGTAGGCGAGTTTTACTCTGCTTCATAAAAGCCTCTTGTGATTTCGAGCATTTATAGTGCTTCGTTATGGTGTGTGGTGCAAAACGGACACTACAGTAATTAGTTTATTATATCGAAAAAATACACCCAATTTGTGATATTTGACTGCTAAAACAATTAATCATGGTTTCATTATCTGAAATATTGTTAAATTCATGGTTGTTGCATGTTGAAACTTGTCGCACGTTGTTTTCGTTTTGTGAAGTATTATTCTGGATAGTATTGATTAAAAAGAGGGATTTACTGTTTGTGACACGAGTAGGATTAAGCTGTTTTGGCGATGCAAATGTTTGAATTTGAGGATAATGGGAGTTTTATCAATGAGGTGGATATTAAATGTCGATACAGGGATAACTGCGCTATTCATTGCGTTCACTTAAAAGAAACGAAAAAGTTACACTTTTTGACAAAAAGCACTTGAGTTCTGTTTCTGAAAAACTTATAGATGGGGGAGAGCAATTTTTAATTTATACATGGAGAGTGAGCGATGAGAGTAGGTCTAGTTGGTTGGCGCGGTATGGTTGGTTCTGTATTGATGCAACGTATGGTTGAAGAGAAAGATTTCGACTTGATTGAACCTGTTTATTACAGTACGTCTCAGATTGGTATTCCTGCCCCTGTTTTGGGTGGTAAAGATGCGGGTCTACTTCAAGACGCTTTTGATATTGATAGCCTAAAACAGCTTGATGCGGTGATTACCTGTCAAGGCGGAGACTACACCTCAAAAGTATACCCAGCACTGCGTCAAGCAGGTTGGAAAGGCTACTGGATTGATGCGGCTTCTACCTTACGTATGGACGCGGATTCAATCATCACTCTTGATCCTGTTAACTTGGCTCAAATCCAACAAGGCATCCACGGCGGGACTAACACTTTCGTAGGCGGTAACTGTACTGTGAGCTTAATGCTTATGGCTTTGGGTGGTCTATACGAGAAAGGTATGGTTGAGTGGATGAGTGCCATGACTTACCAAGCCGCTTCAGGTGCGGGCGCTAAGAACATGCGTGAACTTATCTCACAAATGGGTGTGATCAACGATAGCGTAAGTTCTGAGTTAGCGAACCCTTCGAGTTCAATTCTTGATATCGATAAGAAAGTCGCTGATACCATTCGTTCATCTTCATTTCCAACCGATCAGTTCGGTGCTCCGCTTGCGGGCTCACTGATTCCTTGGATCGATGTGAAGCGTGAAAACGGTCAAAGCAAAGAAGAGTGGAAAGCCGGCGTTGAAGCGAACAAGATTCTTGGCCTAGATGGTCAGCCAATCCCAATTGATGGCACTTGTGTACGAATCGGTGCAATGCGTTGTCACGCTCAAGCACTAACGATTAAGCTTAAACAAGACGTGCCTATGGACGAGATCGAAGAGATCATCGCGACGCACAATGATTGGGTTAAAGTGATTCCTAATGACCGAGACATCACTGCGCAGGAGCTAACACCAGCGAAAGTAACAGGCACAATGTCTGTACCAGTCGGTCGTCTGCGTAAGATGTCGATGGGTAACGATTTCCTGAATGCGTTCACGGTAGGTGACCAACTACTTTGGGGTGCTGCAGAACCACTACGCCGTACTTTACGCATTATCCTTGCTGAGAAAGCGTAATCGGTAAGATTGCTTAAATTCTATTAGCTGATAAACCGAAAGGGTTGACGATAAACGTCAACCCTTTTTAGTTTATTGATATCTCGTTATTCGGCCCTCGAAACTGCCCTTAAATCTCTTCGCATCTTGAGTCTGCTTTTATTTCTCTTCTGTAACGACACGCTTGTCGGGGTCTGCCAATTCACTCGCACAGTGTTTGCAATACATAGCATCCGAATCATGGCCGGCGCGGTTACAGTTCGGACACTTTACCAACTCTTTGTGCGAGTTCATCTCGTTGCTGAGCTCTGCAGTAATAATCCCTGTCGGTACCGCTAAAATAGAGTAACCCAATAGCATGGTCAGAGAAGCGATCGCTTTACCTAACGCGGTTTGAGGGATCATGTCACCGTAGCCAACCGTAGTAATGGTTACGATTGCCCAATAAATACTGTGGGGAATACTTGTAAAGCCATTTTCTGGCCCTTCAATAACAAAGATCAGTGCCCCAAAGATAACGACCAAGATGCCGACAGTAGTAAAGAAGATCAGAATCTTTCGTCTTGCCATTAATAGTGAGCGTAACAATATGTTGGAATCTTGCAGGTAACGAACCAACTTTAGGATTCGGAAGATGCGCATGACACGAAGCAGTCTCACCACACCCATAAATGAAGCACCTGGGAAAATGATCGCTAGGTAGGTTGGAAGAATCGCTAAGAGGTCAACAACACCATAAAAGCTGGTGGCGTAAGATTTTGGTTTCGGAGAACAATAGAGCCTTAACAAATATTCAAGTGTGAAGAGTGCTGTAAAGGTGTATTCGATATAACGAAGCTGTTGTGACCACTCAGTCATGACATTTGAGAGGGACTCTAGAATAAGTACCAACAGCGAAGCCAAGATTGCGACGATCAGAGAAATATCAAACGCACGTCCGGCTGGCGTGTGAGTACCAAAGATAATGACGTACAAATGATGCTTGAGTGGCTTGCGTGGCATAAGGGGAGATTCATCTTTTGTTAAATGCATTAACAGTCATTATACAAGCTTCATAATAACGAGGCGAGTGAAAGCCCAATTGCTTTCCTCGCCTCATCTATATTGCAATATTGTTGCCTTTTATAGAGCAACCGGAATACCGTTAAATGTTATGCCAAACCTGGGAACAAATTACGTAGGCCGTTGGCGATGAACTCGATGCCCAATGCGCCAAGAATCAAGCCCATGATACGAGTGATCACGTTGATACCCGTTTGACCTAAAAAGCGAACGATAACCGGCGCTGAACGGAACAGAAGCCAAGAGCAGGTTGCAAACGCGATAATGCTAATGCCAATTCCCACAGTATCAATAGCTGCAGGGTAACGAGATCCGTAAACAATAGTCGAGCTGATTGCCCCGGGGCCCGCCATTAAAGGCATAGCAAGAGGAACAACACCGATTTGCTCCTTGCTGATGTATTCAGATTTCTCTTGTTTATTCTGCTTATCTTCACCGAGCTTACCGCTCATCATCGAAAATGCGATGCTCAATAACAGCAAGCCACCTGCAACACGAAATGAATCCAGCGAGATGCTAAACATATCAAGCAGCATTTGTCCTGCAACGAGCGAGACAATCAGGATAACGGCAACAGCAATGTTGGCTTGTAATGCGGTCCTGTTCCTCTCTTCTGGCGGCATATGTGCAGTAAGGGAAACAAAAACAGGCATAATGCCGATTGGGTTTACGGCAGCAACAAGCCCAAGGAAGAATTGCATAAAAATTGCGAGTTCTAAGCCTTGCATGAGAGCGATCTCCAGTTAGCGAATTTTAAGGTTGATGGTTTGATTCGGTGAATAGTCTGAGCGCGTAATGTAAGGGACAAATCGGATTTGCACGAATGAAAAAAACTAACCTGAAATAGGGGATTATTTTTAGAAAAACTAATTGAATATCTCTTTTGTATTGGCAGTGTTGCGAGTTAGTTGTTAGTGTTTCATTTTGTAATTTATTATCGAGTAACTGTTAACTGCCGCACGAATTTAATAAAAATTATGTCAAAATCTAGCCGGTGCAACGGTCTGGATATACTCTCAGTGGCACGAATATAGCTGTATACATGTAATTTAACTGACTAAAAATGAAACTTTTTTACAGTTTGTTACGCAATGTAGAAAAAACTTGTCTGTTTGCTTGTTTTTTGCACTAACCAAAATTGTGATTTTAATCTATATAAATCATAATCTTAAGTCGGTTTTTGCGATTGCCTTACTACTTTTTGGTTAATTCTTTTTGGGTAACTGATCTGGGTCAATTTTTTTCACACTGTGAAATAATATACTCAGTCCTGAAAGCAATTTACTAAGAACGTTGTTGTTTGAGGTTAAAAGCAAGCAGCGAAATTAATAAAAAGTTTTTAATATTTATTATTTTAGGAGATCCACCATGCCTGTAACTAACTTAGCGGAACTTGATGCTCTAGTAGCACGCGTTAAAGCAGCACAAGAAGAGTTTGCAACATTCTCTCAAGAGAAAGTAGACGCAATCTTCCGCGCAGCTTCTCTTGCCGCTAACCACGCTCGTATCCCACTTGCACAACAAGCAGTTGCTGAATCTGGAATGGGTATTGTTGAAGATAAGGTTATCAAAAACCACTTTGCATCTGAATTTATCTACAACAAATACAAAGACGAAAAAACATGTGGCATTCTTGATGAAGATGAAAGCCTAGGCACAATGACTATCGCTGAGCCTGTAGGTATCATCTGTGGTATCGTTCCAACAACGAACCCAACTTCTACAGCAATCTTCAAATCTCTAATCTCTCTTAAGACACGTAACGGCATCATCTTCTCGCCACACCCACGTGCAAAGAACTCAACTAACGATGCAGCTAAACTGGTTCTAGACGCAGCAGTAGCAGCGGGCGCTCCAAAAGACATCATCGGTTGGATTGACCAACCATCTGTAGAGCTTTCTAACGCGCTAATGAAGCACGACGGTATTGCACTTATCCTTGCGACTGGTGGTCCAGGCATGGTTAAAGCAGCATACTCTTCTGGTAAGCCTGCTATCGGTGTTGGTGCTGGTAACGTTCCTGTCGTTATCGATGAAACAGCTGACATCAAACGTGCTGTAGCATCTATCCTTATGTCTAAAACATTCGATAACGGCGTTGTATGTGCTTCTGAGCAAGCAGCAATCGTTGTTGGCGAAGTCTATGACGAAGTTAAAGAGCGTTTTGCTTCTCACAAAGCTCACGTTTTATCTAAAGCTGACGCTGACAAAGTACGTAAAGTACTGCTTATCGACGGCAACCTAAACGCTAAAATCGTAGGTCAACCTGCTCCAGCAATCGCTGAAATGGCTGGTGTTAAAGTTCCTGCTGATACAAAAGTACTTGTAGGTGAAGGTCTTGGTAAAGTTTCTTACGATGACGAGTTTGCTCACGAGAAACTGTCTCCTACTCTAGGTCTATTCCGTGCAGACGACTTCGAAGATGCTGTTGCTCAAGCGGTAACTATGGTTGAAATCGGTGGTATCGGTCACACATCTGGTCTTTACACTAACCAAGATACTAATGCAGACCGCATCCGTTACTTCGGTGACAAGATGAAGACTGCTCGTATCCTAATTAACATCCCTACTACTCACGGTGGTATCGGTGACCTGTACAACTTCAACGTTGCACCTTCTCTAACTCTAGGTTGTGGTTCATGGGGTGGTAACTCTATCTCTGAGAACGTAGGTCCTAAGCACCTTATCAACAAGAAAACTGTAGCGAAGCGAGCTGAAAACATGTTGTGGCACAAACTACCTAAGTCTATCTACTTCCGTCGTGGTAGCCTTCCAATCGCAATGAGCGACCTAGAAGGTAAGAAACGCGCATTCCTAGTAACTGACCGTTTCCTATTCAACAACGGTTACGCAGATGACGTAGTACAAATCCTGAAAGCACAGGGTATTGAAGTTCAAGTATTCTTCGATGTAGAAGCGGATCCAACACTGTCTGTTGTTGAGAAAGGCGCTGAAGCAATGAAGAGCTTCCAACCTGACGTAATCCTTGCTCTAGGTGGTGGTTCTCCAATGGATGCTGCTAAGATCATGTGGGTTATGTACGAGCACCCAGAAACTCACTTCGAAGAACTAGCAATGCGCTTTATGGACATCCGTAAACGTATCTACAAGTTCCCTAAAATGGGTCAGAAAGCTGAGCTTGTATGTATCACTACTACTTCAGGTACGGGTTCAGAAGTTACGCCATTCGCTGTTGTTACTGACGACAAGACTGGTGCTAAGTACCCACTAGCGGATTACGAAATCACGCCTAACATGGCTGTTGTTGATGCTAACCTAGTAATGAACATGCCTAAGTCTCTAACAGCATTTGGTGGTTACGATGCAGTAACTCACGCACTAGAAGCTTACGTATCTGTTCTTGCGAACGAATACTCAGATGGTCAAGCTCTTCAAGCGCTTAAGATGCTTAAAGAATACCTACCATCAAGCTACAAAAATGGTTCAGCAGACCCAATCGCTCGTGAGAAAGTTCACAACGCAGCAACTATCGCTGGTATTGCTTTTGCGAACGCATTCCTAGGTGTGTGTCACTCAATGGCTCACAAAATTGGTGCTGAGTTCCACCTACCACACGGTCTTGCTAACGCACTACTTATCTCAAACGTTGTACGTTACAACGCGAACGATAACCCAACTAAGCAGACTGCATTCTCTCAGTACGACCGTCCACAAGCACGTCGTCGTTACGCTGAAGTTGCTGACCACCTAGGCCTAAGCCAAGCTGGTGACCGTACTGCTCAGAAGATTGAACGTCTACTGACTTGGCTAGAAGAGCTTAAGAAAGACCTAGACATCCCACTATCTATCCAAGCTGCGGGTGTTAACGAGTCTGACTTCATCGCTAAACTAGACGAGCTAGCTGTTGAAGCGTTCGATGACCAGTGTACAGGTGCTAACCCACGTTACCCTCTAATCACTGAGCTAAAAGAAGTTCTAACAACGTCTTACTTCGGCCAACCATACGTTGAAGGCGAAACTTTCGAAGGTACTACAGTTATCCTTAAGAAAGCAGACCAAAAGCCAGCTGAAGCGAAAGCGCCAAAAGCTAAAAAAGAAAAAGCTAACGCATAATAAGTAAGCATTAGTTTTGAGATAAGTTTTCGCTAGCACGATACTTATCTATCGGGAAAAGATGAAAGCCCCAGTCGAGAGACTGGGGCTTTTTTATGTTTGGTTCGTTTATAAACAGATTGAAAGGCGATAGCTCTTGTACTCAATATGAGCTGTGTTCGTCACTATATATTTTGGAGTCGGGAACGGGTTAAACTTCTGCCGCCACAACTCGCCCACTGAAGTAGTCGTTCGAGACAATGTATTCGGTTGTTCTAGTAAGTTCATCTTGCAGCTGCGCCCAATGGCATCGGTTGAGTTTGCCATCAGAGTTATGAACAGCGGGGACAACACCGCCGACTCGAATACCAAATGGCGTCAGCTCTTTCGCCCAGCTATGGGTAAAGCCGGTAATCATGGAGTTTGCGCTCTCTAAGCCTGAAACATCATGAAAGTCATCGTGAGATATCACATTCACAATCACGCCTTCTTTGTCTTGCTCTCGCAACCTCTCTGCACTGATTTGCCCAAATGCGAAAAGGGTCGATGCCATAGCAGACAGATCATTGATAAAGCTACTGACAGGCTGATCGCCAATTAGACTAGGCATTGGGGAACTTATCCAATTGTTGACCAGAACATCGGGTGTCGTGTTAAAGGTGGCTTGAATAAAATCAAATACGCTGAGAATAGCTTGGCTGTCATTCCCTTCGAGCGTGTAATGGTAAACAGAGTCGGAGAAGCGGGCGCATTGTAAATAAGTCGCCTGAAGTGCTTTTGCGTCTTTATCACAAAGGATGACAGTGGCTCCAAGGTTAACAAAGTGATTCGCAATCGTTCCTCCTAATCGCGAGCCAGCAGATGTTACCAATATAATTGAGCTTTTTATTTCCATCCCAGCACCTAAGCAAATCGTCCATGTTGGATAAGAATGGGTTAAATTTTGTACAGTTGGTGTGAATTGGTTCAAACTAAGGTGTACCCATAGATAACTTTTTATGAACTTTGTGGCAGGTCACATTTTGCAGTAACTTCAAGTGTTGCCCGATATCTCCGGTTTTGATGATGACCAAAGGTGTTGGTTCATATTACCTACATCAATCGTTAGAAAAGCGAGATCGAACAAAGAGTAGTCGAGAATATTGAGCGAGAAAGAGGAAGGCTAAGTAGCAGCTATACTTGCGCCTGAATCTGATACTGACGTTGAGCTGTCGACAGCTCGTTGTAGAGCGTCGCATTTAGTAAATCAGGCAACTGTTTACTTGCCAGTTTGCGTCGGTCATGACCAGAAAGATTTTGATAAACCTCTTCGGGTAAGTCGCCCGTATCTTCAGGCATGAAGGCAAGTGCTTCAGGCTTCAAATAGTGGCTTAGTTTGGCGCTGGCAAGGCTAGCTTGATGAAAGTGATTCGATTGTTGCACTGAAATTTCATACGACGATTGGTTTGAACGCAGTTGTTGCGGCTCTGCTACGCCAAATTGCTTACGTAGACGATCTTCAGTCGTTTCAGTGACGTCAATAGTGTCGATGGGAGTACAATCGCGAACATCATTAGAAAACATAGATAACAGCAACGCGAAATCTGCACGGCGACCTTGCTCAACCGCTTGGCTGATCCCGATGCCGAACTTCAGTTCGTTGATGATTCCTGCTTTGTCTAAAGTATGTATTTGCATGTCGCCTCTCATTGGATACACCTTTAACGGCATGGAGTCGGCAAACTTTAGAGTTTAATTACAGGCAAATAACGAATTTATGTAGGGCGATTGAGAAAGGTAAGAATAGGTTGAAAAGTAGGCTTGATCTGCTAGTTCGTTTCGCAATGTTCGCATTGATTAGAATACGACAGATACAAAAAAGCTCACGCCGAGGCATGAGCTTTCAATAGATAACTCGCTATAAATAGCGCAGCGTAAGTAATAATTACTTAGCTAGGTTCTCTTCTACGAAAGACCAGTTTACTAGGTTCCAGAATGCAGCCATGTAGTCAGGGCGAACATTGCGGAAATCGATGTAGTAAGCGTGTTCCCATAGGTCAACAGTTAGAAGTGGAGTAACACCTTCTTCTGTTAGAGGAGTCGCAGCGTTAGAAGTGTTAACGATGTCTAGAGAACCGTCAGCTTTCTTAACTAACCAAGTCCAAGAAGAACCGAAGTTGTTGATTGCTGAATCAGTGAATTTCGCTTTGAATTCTTCGAAAGAACCGAATGCAGCGTTGATCGCTTCTGCAACAGCGCCAGTTGGTTCGCCGCCTGCTTTAGGAGCAAGACAGTGCCAGTAGAACGTGTGGTTCCAGATTTGAGCAGCGTTATTGAAAACACCACCAGTAGAAGTCTTAACGATCTCTTCTAGTGTTTTGCCTTCAAACTCAGTACCTGGGATAAGACCGTTTAGCTTAACAACGTAAGTGTTGTGGTGCTTACCGTGGTGGAAATCTAGCGTTTCTGCTGAGATGTGTGGTTCTAGCGCGTCTTTCGCGTAAGGAAGAGCCGGTAGTTCAAATGCCATTGCTCAATTCTCCATTGATATGAAAGAGTTAACTCTTTCGATTGCTTCCAGTGATATTATTATTCATGGCTCGCTATACTGCCAACCATGGTAAATTTGCTGACTTGCGATATAGTTTAGCAAGTTTTTACTTTATTAAAAGCTTATTTCATCACTTTTGTGTGAATTGTTAGCTTAGCTTGTTAACCGCTTTTTTTATATGGTTTTTATTCTTTTGGTTTGGGGTAGAATAAAGGCAATAAAAGCCGTAATCCATTAACGAGGAAGCAATGGAAACTATCGATAAAATCAAACAGCAAATTGAAGAAAACACTATTCTACTGTACATGAAAGGTTCTCCTAAGCTACCTAGCTGTGGTTTCTCTTCTCAAGCGTCTCAAGCTCTAATGGCATGTGGCGAAAAATTTGCTTACGTAGATATCCTACAAAACCCTGATATCCGTGCAGAGCTTCCTGCTTACGCACAATGGCCAACTTTCCCACAACTTTGGGTTGAAGGTGAGCTAATCGGTGGTTGTGACATCATTCTTGAGATGTTCCAAAAAGGCGAACTTCAGCCAATCATCAAAGAAGCAGCGGCTAAAGTTGCTGGCGATGACGCTGAATAAGTTCTAGCCTCTGCGCTGAATAGTTAAAATGAGGGGCCTTAATTAGGCTCCTTTTTTGTTTGAATTGATCGAATCATTGACTCGATAAGGAATGAACAATGAACGTAAAACTTCATTATGTGCATGATCCAATGTGCAGCTGGTGTTGGGGTTACAAGCCAACACTTGAGTTATTGAAACAACAATTGCCTGCGAGCATTGAGTTTAACTATGTAGTGGGTGGTTTGGCCCCGGATTCTGATGAGCTAATGTCAGAAGAGATGAAAGGCAAGCTGCAAGCGATTTGGAAGCAAATCGAAGCTAAACTAGGGACTGAGTTTAACCATGAATTTTGGACTGAGTGCCAACCTGTTCGTAGTACTTACCCTGCATGCCGTGCAGTGATCGCTGCTGGTTTTCAAGATCACTACGAAGCAATGCTTGAAGCGATCCAGCACGCTTACTACCTTCGTGCGATGCTGCCTCATAGCCAAGAAACGCATTTGCAGTTAGCTCAAGAGCTAGGGATGAATGTACAACAGTTTGAAAATGACCTTTCTAGTAAGCTCTTGGAAAGCGAGTTAGATGACCAGTTAGGTTTTAAAGAAGCGATGGGTGTGCATTCTTACCCAACCTTAATGCTTGAGGTAAACGGTATCTTTAGTGAAGTTGAATTGGATTACCATTCAACTGAAGCTACGCTCAAGTCTATTCGCGAAATTCTAGTGAATAACGCTCCCGCTGCATAATCCAGCGAGAGCTGTTCATATTGGTGTAATGGTTTCTAAGGCTTATTCGTAGGAGTAAGCCTTTTCTTTTGTTCGATGTAATTCGTTTATTGCGGTGGTAAAGGGTTGAGAGCGTTAAAGAACAAGTGAAGAGGATAGATATTCCAGATACAAAAAAGACCGCACGATGCGGCCTTTGTAATAGATAGCTTAGGGCTCTTTACGACAGAATCGAATTACAGAACCATAGCTGCAATCCAACCGAATACGATCAGTGGGATGTTGTAGTGTAGGAACGTCGGTACCACGGTTTCCCATACGTGCTCGTGTTGACCATCAGCATTAAGACCCGATGTTGGACCTAAGGTTGAGTCAGAAGCTGGAGAGCCAGCATCACCAAGCGCTGCAGCTGTACCTACTAGAGCGATCGTTGCCATAGGTGAGAAACCAAATGCTGCTGCTAATGGGACGTAGATAGTTGCAAGGATTGGAATCGTAGAGAACGAAGAACCGATACCCATAGTTACCAATAGACCAACAACTAGCATAAGTAGCGCTGCTAAAGGTTTGTTGTCGCCGATACTTGTTGAAAGTGCTTCAACCAGAGATTCAACGCCACCCGTTTGCTTCATTACCGCTGCAAAACCTGCCGCTGCAATCATGATGAAACCGATCATTGCCATCATGTGAACGCCTTTGGTGAAGACATCTTGTGTCTCTTTCCAAGCGATTACGCCACCGAAGGTGAATACCATGAAACCCGCTAGAGCACCGATGATCATAGACCCCGTCGACAGTTGAACTGTTAGCGCTGCAACGATACCAGCCGCTGCAACTAGGATGTGCTTCTTGTTGATCTCTTTCACTTCTGTTGAAACAACAGTGTGAGAGGTTTCTTTGTATTGGCGAGGCTTACGGTAAGTAAAGAATACTGCGGTAAGAAGGCCGAAGATCATGCCAGCAGCGGGTAACAACATTGCCATAGGCACTTGGCTTGCTACAACGTTTTCAAGACCATTGTCGTGAAGGTTTTTAAGCAGGATGTTGTTTAGGAAGATGCCGCCAAAACCAATTGGTAACACCATGTAAGGCGTAATCAGGCCAAAAGTAAGTACACACGCAACCAGACGACGGTCTAGGTTCATTTTTGCGAATACGCCTAATAGAGGTGGGATTAAAATTGGGATGAAGGCGATATGCACAGGAATCACGTTTTGCGAAGACATGGTCACTAAGATCAAAGACGCAAGGATGCCGTATTTTAGACCATTAGATGCCGCACTGTTCTCTTTGCCGTGAATGCGCTTAATGACGCTTTGGGCAAGTAGGTCTGTGATACCAGAACGTGAGATAGCAACAGCGAATGTACCAAGCATAGCGTAGCTAAGTGCGATCGTTGCACCGCCGCCTAATCCACTTTCGAAAGCCGCGACTGCGTCGTTCAAGCTCATACCAGAGGCTACGCCACCGATAATTGCGCTGAACGTGAGAGCAACGACTACGTTTACGCGCATCAAAGCTAAAACAAGCATGATGCAAACTGAAATTACAACAGGGTTCATATTATTCTCGGGATGTTGTGTTTTTATGAAGGCAATACGAACGAACGTTTACCGACTCTATTTTTTATTCTTCGTCAATCAAGAGGCCAACCGCCAAGGGCTTTCCATTTGTTTACAATGCCGCAAAATAACTCTGTGGTTTTTTGCGTATCATACAAAGCAGAGTGTGCTTCTTTGTTGTCAAATTCCATCCCTGCAGTGCGGCAAGCTTTAGCCAAAACGGTTTGACCGTAGGCAAGACCACTAAGAGCTGCAGTGTCAAAAGTTGCAAATGGATGGAACGGGACGCGTTTAAGCTTACAACGCTCACTTGCCGCATTAACGAAGTTCAAATCGAATGTAGCGTTGTGAGCGACCATGATTGCACGACTGCAATCTGAAGCTTTTTGTTCTTTTCTCACTAGCTTGTAGATTTCTTTAAGGGCTTCTTGTTCCGACACAGCACCACGTAATGGGCTAAATGGGTCTTTAATTCCGTTAAAGTCTAATGCTGCCTGCTCTATATTTGCGCCTTCAAAAGGCTCAATGTGAAAATGAAGCGTTGATGCAGGGTGCAGATCTCCGTTTTCATCCATTCTTAGTGTAATGGCACAGATTTCTAATAATGCATCGGTTTCAGCGTTAAACCCTGCGGTTTCCACGTCGATGACCACTGGAAAATAGCCACGAAAGCGTTTTTTTAGGGTCAGAGCTTCGTTTTCTACAGTCATGTTAGCCCAAATATGTGTGATTAAGGCTGCATTATTGCAGATAATAGCAGTGATAAAAACTAGGGAAGGGCAATAAATCATAAATTAGCCGACCTATTTCGGCTTGATAATTGCATATTCAAACGTGAGAGAAAAATGCGGCAATTGGCTGCATTGTTAAACAAATTGCTTAAGAGATACTCCACTTTATGAAGAAACAACTCATAACAGGTTCAATGCTATTTTCGCTACTTATGTCGTCATCGGTTCTGGCGCAAGAAAAGCGTTACGGAGCATCTCCTCAACAGTCGACATGGGAGATGGTGGCTAATACGCCACTTGAATGTCGCTTGGTTCACCCAATCCCAAATTTTGGTGATGCTGAGTTCTCATCTCGTGCGAGTAAAAAAATCATTTTAGACTTTGAACTTAAAATGCGCCGCCCGATGGGTGCGACACGTAATGTAAGCTTGATCTCTATGCCGCCAGCTTGGCGACCGGGCGAAAGTGCAGATCGTATGACGACCATAAAGTTCTTCCAACAATTTGATGGCTATGTTGGTGGTCAAACCGCTTGGGGTATGTTGAGTGAGTTGGAGAAAGGGCGTTACCCGACATTCAGCTATCAAGAATGGCAGAGCCGAGATCAGCGAATCGAAGTTGCGCTATCATCGGTATTATTCCAAGAAAAGTACAATGTGTTCAGTGACTGTATCGCCAACTTATTGCCTTATAGCTTCGAAGATATCTCTTTTACTATCTTGCACTACGATCGTAACAGCGATCAGTTGAATAAGTCTTCACGTAAGAGACTCAGCCAGATTGCCGACTATGTTCGCTATAACCAAGACATCGACCTTGTGCTGGTGGCTACATACACCGATTCCGTCGATAGCAAAGGTATTAGCCAGAACCTTTCAGAGCGCAGAGCGGAATCATTAAGAGAGTACTTTAAATCTCTAGGCTTGCCAGAAGACCGTATTCAAGTACAAGGCTATGGTAAGCGTCGTCCAATTGCTGACAACAACTCGCCAATTGGTAAAGACAAAAACCGACGTGTTGTTATCTCTTTAGGTCGCACACAGGTGTAATCTGAACAATAGCTCGTTTTGAAATGACAAAGCCCGTTTTCACTGATGACGGGCTTTTTTATATTTTAAATTTGGAGTCGTTGTTTAAACGTAATTTGTTTAGTTCAAGCGGAAGCGGGCGATCATTTCACAGTTGGTCGCGGTATCGATCTTTTCCACCATAGAAGCAATTTTAGGGTTGGGATGGCGTTTCATGAAGTCGATAAGGGCTTTTTTACAGCAACCAATTGAGTCAATGAAGCTTGAACATTGCGTATTGGGACATTGCGGGATCAGTGTCAGTACTTTTTCTGAAGCCAATTGCAGATACTTGAGTTCATATTCAGTGTCGCCGGCCCAGCGCCAGAATTGCGCAAGATTGTGGCAAGAGATCACTGATATAAGTAGGCGTTCATCGGCCTGAATATCGGTACGTTCAGTAATTTCTTCGCTTAAGTTCAACGCTTGCTGATAGTGAAGAATACTTCGTACAGGATCATCGAGCTGTAATGCCGTATCGGCGAGTAACGTGTGTTTTTCCCATTCGCTAATCATTGTGTTACCTCACTAATCAATAGGGGACTTAATTTAAATGATAATTATTATCATGTAAAGTTTCATCAGTGAGATTGTTAATAATAATTGGTAAAGAATATCGATTATGGGGAGAGTGATAAAAAAGAAGCGAGCATAGTGCTCGCTTCTGTGTTCATTTCATCAGGCGTTCTAGCCTAATCTTGCAAAGGTATTTAGGAATTAACCTTCTAGACCTGCGCTTGCTTGTTTGTTCTGAATCAGCTCTATCATGTAGCCATCAGGGTCTTTCACGAATGCGATGTGAGTAGAGCCGCCTTTTACAGGGCCCGCTTCACGTGTCACATTACCGCCTGCAGCTTTAATCGCATCACACGTTGTATAGATGTCATCCACACCGATAGCAACGTGGCCAAAAGCTGAGCCAAGGTCATATTCAGTCGTACCCCAGTTGTAAGTTAGCTCAATCACAGCGCCTTGAGATTCGTCACCAAAGCCAACGAAAGCCAGCGTGTATTCGTACTCTTTGTTTTCGTTCTTACGTAATAGCTGCATTCCCATTACATTGGTGTAGAACTCGATAGACTTGTCTAGATCACCAACGCGTAGCATGGTGTGTAAAATACGACCGTTTGACATGATTTGCTCCTAGCTTTAACTATGTATACGTTTTTGTAATTCTGTTTTATGCCGCTAGAAAAATGCGGCATTGTTTAGCTTCTTAGCTTCTTAGCTTCTTAGCTTCTTAGCTTAGGGCTAACAGCTTATGAGCTTAGACGTCGGTTTTTTCCTTGAACTCACACAAGTCTTCAATGATACAACTGCCACAGCGTGGTTTACGTGCAACACAGGTGTAACGTCCGTGAAGAATGAGCCAGTGGTGGACATCCAGTTTGAATTCTTTTGGAATGACTTTGAGAAGCTTTGCTTCAACATCGTCGACGGTTTTACCCATAGCTAACTTGGTGCGGTTTGATACACGGTAGATGTGAGTATCAACGGCAATGGTTGGCCAACCGAAGGCGGTATTTAACACTACGTTTGCAGTTTTGCGGCCAACGCCTGGAAGGGCCTCTAATGCAGCGCGATCTTCCGGTACTTCACCATTATGTAGGTCAAGCAGCATGCGACACGTTTTGATGGTGTTTTCTGCTTTTGAGTTAAATAGGCCGATGGTTTTGATGTACTCTTTTAAGCCATCGACACCTAGGTCGAAAATAGCCTGTGGAGTATTAGCCACAGGATAAAGCTTATCAGTGGCTTTGTTGACGCTGACATCGGTTGCCTGCGCAGATAAGAGCACGGCGATCAGCAACTCGAAAGGGCTGTTCCAGTTAAGCTCGGTTTCTGGATTTGGATTGTTTTCTCTCAAACGCTCAAGTATTTCTACTCGTTTTACATTGTTCATAGCGACATTACTTTCAAATAGTTAGGGCTTGAGTTCCGGCGAAGTTCTTTCAAACTTACTCGTTTTAAAATAACAAGTTTCGCAATGGTTCAGGCTTTATCATCGGTTACGCGCTCTTATGAGCGTCATTATTATGTGTACTTGGTCGATCTAATTACCTGCTGAGCGGTTGAGCTACTCAACAGGGTTTAAGCTACTGTAACTTATTAAGCATTGGTAACGCGAGCGCGTTCAATGACTGGTTTTTCTTGTTTAGGCTGTCTAGATTTTGCTTGGTTGTCGATGATATTTTTCAACGCAATCAAGAAACCAACACCAATAAAGGCACCTGGTGGAAGCAGGGCTAGCAAGAAGCTGTTATCAAATTGAAATATCTGGATTCGTAACACCGAAGCCCAATCACCAAGGAGCAGGTCTGCGCCATCAAATAGGGTGCCGTTACCAATAACCTCACGCATCGCACCCAGTACAACCAGTACCGATGTCATACCAAGACCCATCCAGAAACCATCTTGAGCAGCAGGCAGCACTTCGTTTTTAGAAGCGAAGGCCTCAGCTCGGCCAATGATGATACAGTTGGTTACGATCAGTGGGATGAAGATACCCAAAGACAGGTAAAGGCCATACGCGTATGCGTTCATCAGAAGCTGAACACAGGTTACCAGTGATGCAATGATCATTACGAAGACTGGAATACGCACTTCTTTTGGCACGTGGTTACGAACCAGAGAAACAGCAACGTTCGAACCGACCAATACAAGCAGAGTCGCAATACCCAGTCCAAGTGCGTTGGTCACCGTTGAAGACACAGCCAACAAAGGACATAAGCCAAGAAGTTGAACTAGGGCAGGGTTGTTAGCCCACATGCCATTTTTGATTAGTGTTTTATGGTCACTCATTATTCACCACCACAATTTAGAGGTTGAACAAGCAATGCTTGGTTGTTTTGGTTAACGTATTGCACCGCTTGTTTCACTGACTTAACGACCGCTCTTGGCGTAATGGTCGCGCCAGTAAACTGGTCGAAGTCACCACCGTCTTTACGAACCTTCCAACGGTCAAGATTAGAATCCGTCACTTGCTTACCAGCAAATGAGAGAATCCAATCACTCACACGAAGATCAATCTTATCACCCAATCCCGGAGTTTCTTGGTGTGAAAGCACGCGAGTACCTAAAATCGTACCGTCGATTCTCATCCCAACAATGACCTTAATCGCACCGTTGTAGCCATCGGGTGCAATCGCTTCGATCGCAATCGCACTTGGCTCACCATTGAGTTTAGCAATGTAAGCGGGCATCGCTTGTTCAGTGCCCAACTCTTCTGCTTGAACCAGAGTACAGGCTGAAAACAGTTCATTATCGTGCAGATCGTGCGGGATCACTTGGTTAAGCACGGACAGTAATTGAGCCTGTTCTTGCTGCTTGATCTGATCTTTGGTCAGGTAGTGAGTTACCGCGACCAAACCTGTTGAAGCACAAGCAAAAATCGCGAGTACAAGGCCATTTTTCTTAATTGCATTTAGCATGGTATCCGCTCCTTAGTGGCCGTATGTACGAGGTTTGGTGTAGTAGTCAATCAGTGGAACACACATGTTGGCTAACAATACAGCAAACGCCACGCCATCAGGGAAACCACCCCAACTGCGGATGATAAAGACTAAACCGCCGATCAGAGCACCAAACACCAAGCGACCTTTGACTGTCGTGGATGCTGAAACTGGGTCGGTCGCAATGAAAAATGCACCAAGCATGGTTGCGCCAGACAATAAATGAATGGTTGGAGAAGCTGTTTCACCAGGCGTCAGCACTAAGAACACTAAGCTAAACAGCGCAAGGCTAGCAATAAAAGCGACCGGAATATGCCACTGAATCACGCGTTGTTTGATGAGCACCAAGCCGCCGACTAGGTAGGCAAGGTTAACCCATTCCCACCCCACGCCAGCTAACCAGCTGAATTGTGGCTGAGACAGAGCTTCAGAAGCGGTGTTGCCTGCCGTTAATGCGGTTTTGAATGCATCGAGTGGTGTTGCCATCGTGGTGCCATCAATACCAAGACGAGCTTGTTGAAGAGATAAACCCTCATTATTGAAACCGGTAAAGATCATCAAAAATGAGTCAACAAAGCTCGTTGCTTCAGCGGTTAAGCTAGTAGGAGCATTCCAACTGGTCATCTGAACTGGGAATGAGATCAGCAAAACAACGTAAGCCACCATTGCTGGGTTAAACGGGTTTTGTCCAAGGCCGCCATAAAGGTGTTTTGCGATGATGATAGCGAAGAACATACCTATGACTAGAATCCACCACGGAGAGTGTGGGGGAATCGCGACACTGAGTAGCCAAGCGGTAACAACCGCACTGTAATCACGCAATGCCATCACTGGCGGACGTTTTCTCAATAGCATTACGGCTGCTTCAAAGGTAACAGCAAGTGCGATAGCAAATACTAACTGGATGAGCGTACCCCATCCAAAGAAGTAGGTTTGAGCTAGTAGACCTGGCAATGCACAAATAGCCACCCATTTCATGAGATCTGGGGTGCTTCTACGATTGTGTGCGTGCGGTGAGCTGGCGATAAAGAAGGCCACTACTCTTTCTCCTCATTGTTCTTTTTATCTTGCTCTTGCTGCGCTTTTCTTGCTTTAGCACGAGCAATTGCGGCAGCAACGGCTGCTTTCTTAGGATCGACGGGTTCTGATTGAACCTCAGATTCAACCACAGTCTCTTTTTCAACTAAAGGTTCAGCTACAGGTTCGGGAGCGATTTCTTCAGCTTCGACTGGCTTAGCTTGCTGTGCTTTTTTCGCCTTAGCACGAGCTATTGCAGCGGCAACGGCAGCTTTTTTAGGATCGACGGGCTCTGATTGAATTTCAGCTTCAACTTCAATCACTGGCTCAGGAGTTTCTGCTGTTTGGTCTTGCTTAGCTTGCTGTGCTTTCTTGGCTTTAGCACGAGCAATGGCCGCAGCGACAGCATCTTTCTTAGCATCGCCAGAGCTTTTAGCTGGAGCTTCACTTTCGGTTTGAGCTGCTAATTCCGCTTGTTTAGCTTTCTTGGCTTTAGCGCGAGCAATGGCCGCAGCGACGGCATCTTTCTTAGCATCGCCAGAACTTTTAACCGGAGCTTCACTTTCGGTTTGAGTAGCTGATTCCGCTTGTTGAGCTTTCTTGGCTTTAGCACAAGCAATGGCCGCAGCGACTGCGTCTTTCTTGGCATCGCCAGAGCTTTTAGCTGGAGCTTCACTTTCGGTTTGAGCAGCTGATTCTGCTTGTTGAGCCTTCTTCGCTTTAGCACGAGCGATAGCTGCAGCAACGGCGTCTTTCTTAGCGTCGCCAGTACTTTCAACTGGAGCCTCGGAAGCTGAACCTGCTTGTTGTGCTTTCTTCGCTTTAGCGCGAGCTATAGCCGCAGCGACAGCATCTTTCTTAGCATCGCCAGAACTTTTAACCGGAGCTTCACTTTCGGTTTGAGTAGAAGATTCAGCTTGTTGTGCTTTCTTTGCTTTAGCGCGAGCGATAGCTGCAGCGACAGCATCTTTCTTAGCGTCGCCAGAGCTTTCGACTGGAGCTTCAGAAGCTGGTTCCGCTTGTTGTGCTTTCTTAGCTTTAGCACGAGCGATAGCGGCAGCGACAGCATCTTTCTTGCCATCACCAGAGCTTTCATCTGGATCGTCAGCAGCAGCTTGTTGTGCCTTGCGTTCTCGTGCTTGTCGTTTACGTTCTTCACGTAGCTTCGACATTTCAGAGTTGTCTGGTTCAGCGCTATCCGCTTTCTGAGCCGCAGCTTGTTTCGCTTTTGCCTTCGCAATCGCAGCTGCAACCGCAGGTTTCACTGCTGGCTCTTCACTTGGAGCCTGATCAGCAGCGGCTTTTTGTGCTTTAACACGAGCAATCGCAGCAGCAATTGCATCGTCACCGCCGGCTGATTTCATGTCTTTACGACGGTTATCCGCGGCTTTCTTGAAGCGGTTTTCGCGTTCTGCTTTGTCACGCTCCATACGAGCGTTTTTCTCTTCAAAACGAACCTTGGCGCGCTCTGCAGCCGTTGCTTCGTCTTTTCTTGTTTTGATTTCGGCTTTCGCTTGGCGATAGTACTGAACAAGAGGAATCTCACTTGGGCAAACAAACGCACAAGCACCACATTCAATACAGTCTTTAATGTTTAGCTCTTCGCACTTATCCAGCTCATTGGCTTTCGCGTGCCATTGCAGCTGTTGAGGCAGCAGAGAGGCAGGACAAGCTTCGGCACAAGCACTGCATCGAATACATTCCATCTCGTAAGTGCTTGGTGAAATTTCACGACGCGTTGGCGCTAAAATACAGTTCGACGTTTTCGTGATTGGCACATTGGCATGTGGCAAGGTGAAGCCCATCATAGGGCCGCCCAAAATCAAACGCGGCAGCTTTTTATCGGCTTTGTAGCCAAACTCTTCAAGCAACTCATGTACTGGTGTGCCTAAGAGCGCCCAAACGTTACGAGGTTGCTTAAAGGTCTTACCGGTTAAAGTCACAACGCGGTTAATGACAGGTTCGCCGTCGATTACTGCTCTCTTA
The DNA here is from genome assembly GCF_041472735.1 of Vibrio sp. 10N.261.46.E11. Taxonomy (NCBI): domain Bacteria; kingdom Pseudomonadati; phylum Pseudomonadota; class Gammaproteobacteria; order Vibrionales; family Vibrionaceae; genus Vibrio; species Vibrio sp. 10N.261.46.E11. The sequence continues at coordinate 31,247 of NZ_JBFRQW010000001.1, read as the reverse complement.
ATTGAGTAGAGAGAGCCAACGTTCTGAACCAAAACACCTATATCCGCAGGGATGCCGCCAGCTGGAACCTCTTTATTGGTGAGGATCTTGATCAGCTGTTTTTCACCACCAGAAGGGTATTTGGTTGGGATAACACGAATGACGATATCTTTGTCTTTCGCGGCAATCTCAAGTGCTTTTATCGCATCTGGCTTGTTGTCTTCAATACCAATCACGGTCAGCTTTGGTTGAAGAATGTGTTCAACCACTTCGATGCCTTTTAGTACTTCGTCGGCATGCTCTTGCAGCAACTTGTCATCAGAGGTGATGTAAGGTTCACATTCCGCAGCGTTGACGATCAAAATGTCGGTACGACCTAAGCCTGATTGAAGTTTCTTAGCCGTAGGGAAGCCTGCGCCGCCCATGCCTGAAATACCAGCTTGGCGAATCACATCAAGCAGTTCATCTGAGGTCTTTGTTGAAAAATCTTCAACTGGGTGTTTTTCAATCCACGTGTCTAAGCCATCAGGTTTAATAACCACGCACATTTCGCTCAAGCCAGAAGGGTGAGCGGTGGTTCGTGGTTCGATAGCGGTAATCACACCCGATGTTGGTGCGTGTACTGGTAACGTAAAACCCGTGTCCAAGGCTGTCAGTTGTTGGCCTTTTAGCACGGTGTCACCCCTAGCAACCAATAAGTTACCTGGCTTACCGATGTGCTGTTTTACCGGAAGAACGATTTCCTCGGGAAGCCTTGCATGAACGATGTCAGTGGTATTGGACTGTTTCTTGTTTTCAGCAGGGTGCACGCCGCCCGGGAAGTTCCAAATAGAGCCCGTGCGAATTTGTTCAATTAAAGAGATCATACTAACCCTACGCCTTAGGCTCTGACGCAGTCGCATCAGTTGCTTGGTTAGTGATATCTGTAACAGGGATGATGTTCATCTGCCATTTCCAATTTTCAGTCGTTGTTGCCACTGGAATCATTTCGATACAGTCAGTAGGGCACGGTGCGACACATAGATCACAACCTGTACATTCATCTTTGATAACTGTGTGTAGTGCCTTGGTGCCACCAACAATGGCGTCAACAGGACAGGCTTGAATACATTTAGTACAGCCGATACACATATCTTCATGAATGAAAGCAACAGTTTTTACTTTGTTATCTAAGTCATGAGCGGAGTCTTCAACTTCTACGCCCATTAAGTCTGCTAGCTTTTCAATGGTTGCTTGGCCGCCTGGAGGACATTTGTTGATTTTGTCTCCGTTAGCGATCGCCTCTGCGTATGGACGACAACCTGGGTAGCCACATTGGCCACATTGAGTTTGCGGTAAAATAGTATCGATTTGATCAACGATAGGATCGGCTTCTACTTTAAAGCGGATAGAAGCAAAGCCTAAAATAGCGCCAAAAACAGCGGCTAAAACGGCTAGCGCAATGATCGCAATTAAAATGGTACTCATGCTTATTTCACCAAACCAGTAAAGCCCATAAATGCCAGAGACATTAGGCCTGCTGTGATCATCGCAATTGATGCGCCTTTGAATGGCATTGGAACATCAGCAACCGCAATACGCTCACGCATCGCAGCAAATAGGATCAGAACAAGAGAGAAACCCACCGCAGCGCCGAAACCATAGATGATCGACTGAATGAAGTTGTGGTTTTCATTGATGTTCAAAAGTGCCACACCTAACACCGCGCAGTTGGTGGTGATAAGAGGCAGAAAGATACCCAACAGGCGATATAGAGTCGGGCTGGTTTTGTGAACGACCATTTCCGTAAATTGAACAACCACCGCGATAACCAAGATAAAACTCATGGTACGCAGGTATTCAATACCCAGAGGGGTAAGGATGTAGGTTTCTACTAGGTATGCAGATACCGACGCTAACGTTAGAACGAAAGTCGTCGCGAGGCCCATGCCAATTGCAGTCTCCAACTTCTTGGAGACTCCCATGAAAGGACATAGCCCTAAAAACTTCACTAGCACAAAGTTATTGACCAGCACTGTGCCAACCAACAACAAAAGGTATTCGGTCATAATGGATTAATTCTTGAGATTCCGATCCCGATATTATCCTGTTTTGCTCACCTAATAACAACCAAGGATCACTAGGGATTTAGACACTTGGTGAAAAAAACATCAGGTAATCGATTGATTACCAAAGCTGCAGTAAGTATAGACATAGATTTTGACGGTGTGAGCGTGCAGCGGTATATCACAATGATCTTTGTCTGATCATTTGAGTACTCAGTGATTTCACTTTTGTCTTCGGCCAAAAGGTCGAAATTGGTTGAAGTAAATAGCGAACTTTTGAGTCAATTGATTGTTGCTAACTCAGGGCTGTTGCTCGGTTGCTTAGAGGGCTTTTAGGAAAGTGAGTACGTTAAAACGCAAAAAGCCGCATCGGTTGATGCGGCTTCTTTAAATTTGGCCCCCTTGTCGAGACTTGAACGCGGGCGGGTAGCACGGTCCGACGATTCGGGTGTGACATTAACTTGGAACAAGTTAGTCGCAGTTATATACGAAAAAAGCCCAATCTTTCGATTGAGCTTTTTTCTGAATTTGGCTCCCCTTGCAAGACTTGAACTTGCGACATACGGATTAACAGTCCGCCGTTCTACCAACTGAACTAAAGGGGAATTGCTTGTTAGCGACGCGAATTCTAATAAGACTCCTATTTTCTGTCAATAAAAAATAGCAGAAAAAAATAAGATAAAAAACTTTACTTTCTTGAACGCCTTATCAGATTTAGCTTTGCTTTAGTTATCCACCAAAATTGTGGATAAGTATGTGCGTGAAACTTTAACAACAATAATTGGGATAAATCTGAAAATGTTAAAATCTGCGGTAACGTGATGTATTTAAAAGTTTTATATCGAAACATTACGATTGTATAACTTTTTGAGATTATAAAATAAACAGTAAAACAAGTGCTATTTTTAGATTTTTTGGGGAAAAGTAGTGGATTAAAAATCGAGTAATTTAGCTGAAGAGATCTTGCAGGGGCACGGATAATACCAAGTTCCAAAAATAAAAGCTATAACTGATATCTAATCTTAAGATGCATTTCTCTAGATAATAGTTGCAACGACACTCCTCCTAGAGTGACAATGACCTGATTAAATAAACAGTATGGAAATGGCGACCTATGAGTAAACTCTTTGACTTGGTATCGGACTACAGTCCGTCCGGTGACCAGCCGACGGCAATTACCAAATTATTAGATGGACTAGATTCTGGTTTGGCGCATCAAACTCTATTAGGGGTAACGGGCTCAGGTAAAACCTTTACGCTTGCCAATGTCATTTCCCAATCACAAAGACCTGCCATTCTGTTAGCACCGAATAAGACGTTGGCTGCTCAACTTTATGGTGAGATGAAATCCTTCTTTCCAAATAATGCCGTTGAGTACTTCGTATCTTACTACGATTACTACCAGCCTGAAGCGTATGTACCAACCACGGATACGTTCATTGAGAAAGATGCGTCGGTGAATGCTCATATCGAGCAGATGAGACTTTCGGCGACCAAGGCCTTATTAGAGCGAAAAGACGCCATCATTGTGGCTTCTGTATCGGCTATTTATGGTCTTGGTGATCCTAAGTCGTATTTGAAAATGATGCTTCACTTGAGTCGTGGTGAGGTCATGGATCAGCGTGATATTTTGCGCCGTTTGGCGGAGCTACAATATTCAAGAAACGACGTCGCATTTGAACGAGGTCAATTCCGCGTACGTGGTGAAGTGATTGATATCTTCCCGGCTGAATCTGACCAAGATGCCGTGCGAATTGAAATGTTCGATGATGAAGTGGATTGCATCAGTATCTTTGACCCACTAACTGGTGCGGTTAAGCAAAGAGACCTGCCTCGCTTTACGGTTTATCCAAAAACGCACTATGTCACTCCACGAGAGAAAATCCTTGAAGCGATTGAGAAGATTAAGGATGAGTTGCGTGATAGAGCTCAATATTTAAAAGACAATAATAAGCTTCTAGAAGAACAGCGTATCTCTCAAAGAACTCAGTTTGATATCGAGATGATGACCGAGCTGGGCTTCTGTTCTGGTATCGAAAACTATTCACGATACTTGAGTGGCCGTGCTGAAGGGGAAGCGCCTCCGACGTTATTTGATTACTTGCCTGATGATGGTCTGTTGATTATCGATGAGTCACACGTGACCGTGCCGCAAATTGGCGCCATGTATAAAGGTGACCGTTCGCGTAAGGAAACTCTAGTTGAGTTTGGTTTCCGTCTGCCTTCGGCATTGGATAACCGTCCAATGAAGTTTGAAGAATTTGAGTCTATAGCCCCGCAAACGATTTTTGTGTCGGCCACGCCAGGCAATTACGAAATCGAGAAATCAGATGGTGAGATTGCTGATCAAGTGGTGCGTCCTACTGGTTTGTTAGACCCAATTATCGAAGTAAGGCCTGTCGCGACTCAGGTTGATGACCTATTGTCTGAAATCAGAATACGTTCAGTGAAAGAAGAGCGTGTACTTGTCACGACGCTAACTAAGCGAATGGCAGAGGACTTAACTGAATACCTGAGTGAGCATGGCGTTAAAGTTCGTTACTTGCACTCTGATATCGATACCGTTGAACGCGTAGAAATTATCAGAGACCTACGTTTGGGCAAGTTTGACGTGTTAGTGGGCATTAACTTACTTCGAGAAGGTTTGGATATGCCGGAAGTATCGCTGGTGGCGATTCTTGATGCTGATAAAGAGGGCTTCTTACGTTCTGAACGCTCTCTGATCCAAACCATTGGTCGTGCGGCTCGTAACCTTAAAGGTAAAGCGATCTTATACGGTGACTCGATTACTAAGTCGATGAAAAAAGCGATTGATGAAACCGACCGTCGTAGAGAGAAACAGCAGGCTTACAACGAAGAGCAAGGTATTACGCCACAAGCTCTGAAGCGCAACATTAAAGATATCATGGAGTTGGGTGATATCACTAAGTCGAAGCAACAGCGACAATCTAAACAAGTTCCGTTGTCTAAGGTGGCTGAGCCTTCAGAAAGTTATGCAGTGCTTACGCCGCAACAGCTTGATAAAGAGATCAGTAAGTTGGAAGCGGCAATGTATCAGCATGCTCAGAATCTAGAATTTGAATTGGCCGCACAAAAGCGTGATGAAATTGAGCAGCTAAGAAAGCAGTTTATTACCAACAGCTAATCTTACTTTCCATTCGAAGAATTGTTCCCCTCAATACAAGAATTGAGAGTGTTTCAGGCAAAAAACAGCCAGTAGTAAATGTTCTACTGGCTTACGTTTGTGAACACAAAGTCCACTAACAACGTCAGTTGGCTAGGTGACCCGAAGGTCATCTACACAATTGCATCGTTCGTGCCATATAGATAAAACATTGATTATTTGAAGCAAGTAAAAAAATACAATACAAATATTGTGGCTAATTTGCATAATGCAAAGCGGAATGCGATTATAGTAAGAAATGCAAATTATAACGGCTAGGATATGCAATCAAAAACGCTAGATAACAAATCAAAGTATTTGTTGATGGTGGAGGATACGGCTTCAGTCGCAGCGTTATACCGCTCGTATCTTACACCGCTCGAAATTGATATCAACATTGTCGGCACTGGCCGCGATGCAATAGAGAGTTTGAATCATCGAATCCCTGACCTAATTTTATTAGATTTACGTCTGCCTGATATGACGGGTATGGACGTGCTCTTTGCTGTAAAACAAAAATACCCTGAAGTGCCCGTTATCTTCATGACAGCGCACGGCTCTATCGATACTGCCGTAGAAGCGATGCGTCATGGTTCTCAAGACTTCCTGATCAAACCGTGTGAAGCCGACCGACTTCGTATTACGGTGAACAACGCGATCCGCAAAGCGACCAAGCTTAAGAACAGCTCTGAACATCCGGGAAACCAGAATTACCAAGGCTTCATTGGCAGTAGCCAAACTATGCAGCAGGTTTACCGAACTATCGATTCTGCAGCATCAAGTAAAGCGAGTATTTTCATTACCGGTGAAAGTGGTACGGGTAAAGAAGTATGTGCAGAGGCTATTCATGCTGCAAGTAAGCGTGGCGACAAACCTTTCATCGCCATCAACTGTGCGGCAATTCCTAAAGACTTGATTGAGAGTGAGCTGTTTGGCCACGTAAAAGGGGCATTTACGGGTGCGGCAACTGATCGTCAAGGTGCTGCTGAATTGGCTGATGGTGGGACATTGTTCCTCGATGAGCTGTGTGAAATGGACCTTGAACTACAAACCAAGCTTCTGCGTTTTATTCAAACGGGTACTTTTCAAAAGGTAGGCTCTTCGAAGATGAAGAGTGTGGACGTTCGTTTTGTTTGTGCGACTAACCGTGATCCTTGGAAAGAAGTACAAGAAGGTCGCTTTAGAGAAGATTTATACTACCGTCTGTACGTGATTCCTCTACATTTGCCGCCATTGCGTGAGCGTGGTGAAGATGTTATCGAGATTGCTTACTCATTATTGGGCTACATGTCGGTTGAAGAAGGTAAGGCGTTTGTACGTTTTGCTCAAGAAGTGTTGGATCGCTTTAACCAATATGAGTGGCCAGGTAACGTTCGTCAGCTACAAAACGTATTGCGGAATGTGGTGGTGTTGAATAATGGTAAAGAGATTACTCTGAACATGCTTCCACCACCATTGAATCAACCGATTGAAAACAGTCTGCGCCTGAAAGAGAAGCAGAGTGAAGGCATCACAGTAAAAGATATTTTCCCATTGTGGATCACTGAGAAAACGGCAATCGAACAAGCCATAAAAGCGTGTGATGGCAACATCCCTCGCGCGGCTGGTTTCTTGGATGTCAGTCCATCAACGATATACCGTAAATTGCAAACGTGGAATGCGAAGCAGTAATCGCCAAACAATAAGAAAGAACGATGATGAAAGTATTAAATCAGCAAAAAGTTGATGAGCTTGCCGGTGAGATTGGGCAAGAGAATGTCCCAGTATTACTGGAAATATTTTTAGGTGAATTGAAGGGATACTACGAGCATCTAGAGCTAAATAAAGATACCGATACGTCTAAGTATTTGGCCGATATCAGCCATGCGTTGAAGAGCAGTGCTGCGAGTTTTGGTGCTGATTCTTTGTGTAATTTTGCTATTAGCTTAGACGCAAAAGTGAAGCAAGCATTGCCCGTGACAGATATTGATTTTCAAGATATGCAGGAACTTCTGCTATCAACTTATACTGAATATCAACAGTTGATGACGGGTCTCTAAAGCGGTTAATTGCTATATCTATAGGTAGAGGTACAGAGAGTAAAAAGGAGCATGATGCTCCTTTTTCGTTTTCTGATGCTTGAACTTATGAACTTATGAACTTATGAATGAACTAAGCCAACTGAGCTTCGATCGCTTGTTGGAGCTTCACTCGGTCGTGTCGCCAATCTCGGTTTACAGATGCAAGATCCGTGGTCACACAATTCCATTGCCCTTCTAGTTCTGGGTGTGGTTCATTGCCTAGTACAACGTCTATTTTACGTGCTTTACAGGTACGTTCACACCACTCCAATTGCTCCTGAAGCGTCATTTTACCTGCTGGACCGTGTTCTGGAGACAGGTTTTCAATGAAGATAACTTTTGCCTTGGTGTTTCCAGCGATTGCTTTACCAATTTCTGGCAGTAGCAGCGGAGGCATCACACTGGTTAAAAAGCTGCCTGGGCCAAGCACAATACAGTCTGCTTCTTCCACCGCAGCAACGGCTTCTTTAGTTGCAGGTACTTCTGGCGACAAGTCCATCATGCGTAGTTTTTCTGTCATGTCATCGACGTTGGTTTCGCCAGTTACCCAACGTCCGTCCATTGATAGGGCTGTGAGGTCAGAAGGGTGCTCGGTCATCGGCACAATATTCACATCGACCTTAAGCATGTTACGAATCAGGTTGATGGCTTCCAATGGGCGAACTGAAAGGTTGTCTAGTGCAGTCAGCATTAGGTTACCGAGGTTGTGACCATCGAGCTCACCTTGACCGCGAAAGCGGTATTCGAACATCATCGAACTGATCGAAGGCTCGGTGATTAGTTGGTTGATACAGTTACGAGTATCACCCCAAGCGATGCCACCTTGGCAATCTCGAATACGCCCGGTTGATCCACCGTTATCTGTCGTTGCAACAATGCCTGTCGCATTGCTACCAAAGTCTTTTAATGCCGCAAGCATACGACCTAAGCCGTGACCACCACCAATTGCGACCACTTTTTTTGAAGAGTAAATATTCATTTTTTGTTCTTGTTAGATTATTACCAACTATAATTTAGGTTAAATGCTTCTCGTCAGATACTCAACAAGAGTTATTTTGAGGGTTTGATACGTTTTTTTTGCCGATGTGACTCGTTTTTTGTCATCAGAGCTAGATTCACGTACAAATATTAAGTATTTTACTACTCAGCTACTGCGCGTGTGAATATAACGTGCGGTTGCCATAACTCCGAGCTCTCGCATGCTAAGTCGCACAGTGGTATTTGCTGTACCGATACGCATCAAGAGCCAGTGACATGTTGTCACAAGGGCTTAATTGGAAATGATTATGCCTCCCGTGTTTGGAAAGGTGTTCCGTGGCGCAACAATTCGAAGATAGATTCCATCGCAAGTTTTATTACTTGCGCTTGTCGGTTACAGACGTCTGTAACTTTAAATGTACTTACTGCTTGCCGGATGGTTATAAACCGTCAGGGCAAAAAAACTCGTCTTTTTTAAGTGTTCCCGAGATCAAACGCGTTGTAAAAGCGTTTGCAGATTGTGGTACCTCAAAGATCCGTATTACAGGCGGAGAGCCGAGTCTGCGCAAAGACTTTCCTGAAATCATACATACCGTTGCTTCTACTCCAGGCATCGAAAAAGTAGCCACGACAACGAACGGCTATCGCATGGAGAAACAAGTAGGGAAGTGGCGTGATGCTGGTTTAACCCATATAAACGTGAGCGTGGATAGCTTAGATTCACGCATGTTCCATCAGATCACAGGTGAGAACAAGTTTACTGAGGTTATCCGAGGTATTGATAAAGCATTTGAGGTTGGCTTTGAACAAGTCAAAGTCAACGTTGTATTAATGAAAGACCTCAACAGTCAGGAATTACCAGCCTTCCTTAATTGGATCAAAGACAAACCTATTCAATTACGTTTTATCGAGCTGATGAAAACCGGTGAGATGGACGAGTTGTTCGATAAACACCATGTGTCTGGCGTTGCGATTCGCAACCAGCTTATTGCTAATGGTTGGCTGTTAAAAGTCAAAGCGGTTAATGATGGCCCGGCACAAGTGTTTGTCCACCCAGACTACCAGGGTGAAATCGGTTTGATCATGCCTTACGAGAAAGACTTTTGTGAGAGTTGTAACCGACTGCGTGTTTCTGCGACCGGTAAACTGCACTTATGTCTGTTTGGCGACCACGGTGTTGAACTGAGAGATCTGATTCAAGAAGATCAGCAAGAGCAAGAGCTCATTGATCGAATTCAGGCTCAGCTTCAAACCAAGTCCGTTAGCCACTTCTTGCATGATGGCAACAGCGGCATGACTCCAAACTTGGCGTCAATCGGCGGTTAACCCGCAAACTACTCTAAAGCATTTTATCGCTCAGCTTCTTTAGGCTGCGCGAATCAGTCTAGGACGTGTTGCTCTTTCGAGCTGATTTTTGCAGCGAGTTGCTGGGTATTTATACAAGGCAGAGGCTTTGATGTGTAGCTAGCCTACATGAGAAGCTGATAACGTAGTAGAAATGACCAGCAAACGCTGCCCGAAGGGTTCGGCTAAAAGCGTTTTACTCTTTGTTGAGGGAGATTTGCTTAGAATGACTAGGCTACTTCCCCCTCGCCGCGATTAAAACGCTTTTATCTCGAACAAAATTTAATCACGAAAGGTCAACACGCCCTCATAATTGAAAAATTTATATAGGTGAACAAATGGGTCACGCAGAAAGCAAATTCCAAGCAGCAAACATTGCAGTACTAACGGTTTCAGATACGCGTACAGAAGAAAACGATACGTCAGGTGGCTACTTAGCTGAGCATGCTAAAGAAGCGGGTCACAACGTTGTTGATAAGCAAATCGTTATCGACGACATGTACAAGATCCGTGCGATCGTATCTAAGTGGATCGCTGATGAAAGCGTACAAGCGATCATGATCACTGGCGGTACGGGTTTTACTTCTCGTGACAGCACGCCTGAAGCGCTTAAGCCACTATTCGACAAAGAAGTAGAAGGCTTTGGTGAGCTATTCCGTCAAGTATCTTACGAAGAAATCGGTACATCAACAATTCAATCACGTGCGATCGCGGGCTTTGCTAACCATACAGTAATCTTTGCGATGCCAGGCTCTACAGGTGCTTGTCGCACAGGTTGGACTAAGATCATCAAGCAACAGATGGATGCTAGCCACCGTCCTTGCAACTTCATGCCACATCTTTCTGTATAAGGTGGTTTGAGCATGAGCCAATTTACACACATTAACGCGTCTGGCGAAGCAAACATGGTCGATGTATCGGCTAAAGCTGAGACAGTACGTGAAGCGAGAGCGGAAGCTTTTGTACAAATGTCTGCTGAAACGCTAGAGCTGATTGTTTCTGGTAGCCACCATAAAGGTGATGTTTTCGCAACGGCACGTATCGCGGGTATTCAAGCGGCTAAGAAGACGTGGGATCTGATTCCCCTGTGTCACCCTCTGCTATTAACTAAAGTAGAAGTGCAGCTTGAAGCTATCGAGTCTGAAAACAAGGTTCGCATCGAATCTGTTTGTAAGCTTGCTGGTAAGACGGGCGTAGAGATGGAAGCGCTGACGGCTGCTTCTGTAGCTGCGTTAACCATTTACGATATGTGTAAAGCTGTTCAGAAAGACATTGTTATCGAGAATGTACGCCTGTTAGAGAAGACGGGTGGCAAATCAGGACACTTTAAGGTGGAATCATGATTACTGTACTTTTCTTTGCGCAAACTCGTGAACTTGTCGGTGTTGATAGTTTAGAAGTCGACGCCCAATTCAGTACTATCGAAGCGATTCGCAGCCACCTTGTAACACAAGAGGGTAAATGGGATATCGCGTTGGAAGAGGGTAAGCTTCTAGCTGCACTTAACCAATCAATCGTACCTCTGACAACTGAAGTGAAAGACGGCGACGAAGTGGCTTTCTTCCCACCTGTTACTGGAGGTTAGCCATGGATTCAAGAGTAGTAGTGACTGCCGAGGACTTCTCTGTTGCTGATGAGTACGAGTTTCTCTCTGACGGAACTTCTGCAGGTGCTGTGGTGACCTTTGTTGGTAAAGTACGCGACATGAACCTAGGCGATAATGTGATTGGTTTGTCTCTTGAGCACTATCCGGGCATGACAGAAAAATCACTGAGCGAGATTTGTGATCAAGCTGAGGCTCGCTGGCCAATTCAAAAGATGCGTGTTATCCACCGTGTGGGTGACCTAGATATCGGTGACCAGATTGTTTACGTTGGTGTATCTAGCGCACACCGTGGTGCGGCCTTTGAAGCGTGTGAGTTTGTGATGGACTTTCTGAAAACCAAAGCGCCGTTTTGGAAAAAAGAACGTACCACTGAAATAACTCGCTGGGTTGATTCTCGTGATTCGGATGCGAAAGCGGCGGAACGCTGGGAAAAATAACCATCCAAGGTTACTCTCATCCTGAATGAATAATAAAAGCCGACGTTGAACGTCGGCTTTTTTGTGCGTGCAACAAAGTCATTTATAAAAAATCGGGTATTTACTAAATGATTAGTCATTCAAGTTGCATATAAATTACGGTGCGTGATTTTGTCTGTCTTGGTGCATTTCTAAACCTGCTTTGGTGCAGTGCATTATGCTGTTTTGTATAAAGTGATAATCCTCACAAATAGAAGAGTCTATTTAGGGGATATGTGATGTGTAATTAGATTTCATGTGGCATTAATGTTAATTTGCCGTCAGTGTTCCAGCATAAGATGCTAAAAAAAAGTATCAATGCAGATATATCAACACTAAAGGCTGTTTTTTAATTAATCCCTATATGTAACTCACTATTCATTAGGGTTTTATTAGATATTTACACTGATACCTTGAGTATTTCGGAGAATTATCCGATTTTTTGCGACTTGTTTATGGCAAATTACTTCAATGGTTGATAGTGTGTGCCTCAATCTTTGTAAGGTTTTAGGTTTTTATGCTTAAATTTTGAGCTAAATAAATCTAAATCACTGCCGTTCAGTGAACCTAGCAAAGAAGTCATGGATGCAATACATAAAACTTGGAGTTTATTAAATGTACAAGAATAAAATCACTCAGGCCCTTCTTCTAGGTGCTGGTTTGGCAGTGGCTGCCTCTTCTACTCTTTCTATCGCTGCTGAAGTTCCAGCAGGTACAGAACTAGCAAAAGTTCAGGAACTTGTTCGCGGTAACGGTACTGAAGTTGCAACTATCGACCCACACAAATCTCAAGGTGTACCAGAATCTCACGTCATTCGTGATCTTCTAGAAGGTCTAGTGAACCAAGACGGCGAAGGTAATACTATTCCTGGTGTTGCTGAAAGCTGGGAAACGACAGACAACAAAACATTCACTTTCCACCTACGCAAAGACGCAAAATGGTCTAACGGCGATCCTGTAACAGCTCAAGATTTCGTTTACAGCTGGCAACGTGCAGTTGATCCTGCGACGGCTTCTCCATACGCTTGGTACATGGAATATACCAAGATGGTGAACGCGAAAGACATCGTAGCGGGTAAGAAAGACAAGAGCGAGCTAGGCGTTAAAGCAGTGGATGCAAACACGCTTGTTGTTGAATTAGAGACAGCGGTACCATACTTCGTAATGATGATGGGCCACACAACAGTGAAGCCAGTACACCAGGCAACTGTTGAAAAATTCGGTGATCAATGGACTAAGCCGGGTAACTTCGTAGGTAACGGCGCGTTTGCTGTTGATAAGTGGGTTGTTAACGAGCGTCTAGTTCTAAAGCGTAACGAGCAATACTGGGACAACGACAAAACGGTTCTTAACAAAGTAACGTTCCTACCAATCGAGAACCAAGTAGCGGAAATGAACCGCTTCCTATCTGGCGAAATCGATTTCACAAACGAACTTCCAACTGAGCACTTCAAGCGTCTTAAGAAAGAGCACGCAGAAGATGTATCTGTAGTCGGTAACCTATGTACTTACTATTACATCTTTAATACGAAGAAAGCGCCATTTGATGATGTTCGTGTACGTAAAGCAATCTCTTACGCTATCGACCGCGACATCGTGACTGGTGCAATTCTAGCGCAAGGTCAAAAGCCAGCATATTTCCTAACACCTGAAATTACAGCGAACTTCGATCCTGTACTTCCTCAGTATGGCGCTATGTCTCAAAAAGAGCGTAACGTAGAAGCTGCTCGTCTTCTAGAAGAAGCGGGTTACGGTAAAGATAACCCACTAAACTTCAACCTACTTTACAACACTTCTGAAAACCATAAGAAGATTGCTGTAGCACTAGGTTCAATGTGGAAGAAGACACTAGGCCTTTCAGTAACACTTGAGAACCAAGAGTGGAAAACTTACCTATCTTCTAAAGATTCTGGTGACTTTGAAGTAGCTCGTGCTGGTTGGTGTGGAGACTACAATGAAGCGTCGTCATTCCTAACGCTAATGAAGAGTAACAACACTACCGGTGGTGTTCACTACGACAGCGCGGCTTACGATCAAATCATTGATAAAGCACTAAGCTCGACTTCAGAAGAAGAGCGCAAAGCACTTTACCTTGAAGCTGAAGCGCTAATGGCGAATGACATGCCGATTGCACCTATCTATCAATACGTGAAATCACGTCTACTAAATCCGCACGTTGGTGGCTTCCCTACTAACAACGCGGAAGATAAGATCTTCTCGAAAGACTTATACATCAAAGCTCAATAAGCTTCGATTCTAAAAAGTTAATATAACTATAACGATACAGACACTACATGCGTGACACGCGCATGTAGCGTCTTTCTAATTTTAATTGTCACAGACTGAAAGAGTGAGTTTATGCTTAAATTCATTATGAAAAGGATATTTGAAGCGATTCCAACCATGTTGGTGTTGATCACTATATCTTTCTTTCTCATGCGTTTCGCACCGGGTAACCCGTTTTCAAGCGAGCGTCCATTACCGCCAGAAGTTATGGCTAACATCGAAGCTAAATACGGCTTAGATAAACCAGTATTTGAACAATACACCACGTACTTAACCAACATCCTTCAGGGTGATTTTGGTCCGTCGTTCAAATATCAAGATTACACAGTAAATGAGCTGATCGCGGTAGCACTTCCAGTATCGGCGAAGGTAGGTTTTGTTGCCTTTATCTTCACGCTACTAATGGGGGTCACCGTCGGAACCATTGCTGCTTTGAAGCATAATACCTGGGTCGACTACACCATCATGTCGACCGCGATGCTTGGGGTTGTAATGCCATCGTTTGTATTGGCACCCGCACTGATTTACCTATTCTCACTGCACTGGAATATATTCCCTGCTGGTGGTTGGCATGGCGGTACATTCATGTACATCGTGCTACCTGTTATCGCGATGTCTCTTCTATACGTAGCAACTTTCGCTCGTATTACTCGTGGTAGCATGATTGAAACGCTAAACAGTAACTTTATCCGAACTGCACGTGCAAAAGGTCTAAGCTACCGTTACATCATTCTTAAGCATGCTCTTAAGCCAGCAATGCTGCCTGTTGTTTCTTACATGGGACCTGCATTCGTAGGTATCATCACAGGTTCAGTTGTTGTTGAAACCATCTTCGGCCTACCAGGTATCGGTAAGCTGTTTGTTAACGCTGCGTTTAACCGTGACTACTCGCTAGTAATGGGTGTAACCATCTTGATTGGTTTCCTATTCATCTTGTTCAACGCAATTGTTGATATTTTGCTAGCGCTGATTGACCCGAAAATTCGCTACTAACAGGGACTGGTTATGTTGAAGAAAAAAGAAAATTTAGAAGCGATCGAAAAGTTCTCTGAGAGTTTGGAGATCGAAGGTCGTAGTTTATGGCAGGATGCTCGTATTCGTTTTATGCGTAACAAAGCGGCGATGGTGAGCCTGTTCATTCTAACGTTAATGGTACTGGCGGTTATCTTCTTACCGATGCTGGCTCAGTACACTTACGACGATACTGACTGGTATGCAATGCACGTAGGTCCTAATGCTGATCACTGGTTTGGTACCGATAGCTTAGGTCGTGACTTGTATGTACGTACTCTAATCGGTGGCCGCATCTCATTGATGGTTGGTGTGATGGGTGCCTTCGTAGCGGTATTGATTGGTACGCTTTACGGTGCAGCTTCTGGCTTCATCGGTGGCCGTACTGACCGAGTGATGATGCGTATCCTAGAAATCTTGTACGCAGTACCATTCATGTTCCTAGTGATCGTACTGGTAACGTTCTTTGGTCGTAACATCGTCCTAATCTTCGTTGCTATTGGTGCGATTGCTTGGCTCGATATGGCGCGTATTGTACGTGGTCAAACGTTGAGCCTACGTAGTAAAGAGTTCATTGAAGCTGCTCACGTATGTGGTGTAAGCAAATGGAAGATCATTACACGTCATATCGTACCGAACGTATTGGGTATTGTTGCGGTTTACTCGACGCTACTTATTCCGAGCATGATCCTTACAGAATCATTCTTATCTTTCCTTGGTCTTGGTGTTCAAGAGCCTATGACAAGCTGGGGCGCATTGCTTCAAGAAGGTTCGCAAACAATGGAAGTTGCAATTTGGCAACTGGCATTCCCTGCGGCATTCATGGTAGTAACGCTGTTCTGCTTTAACTACGTAGGCGACGGTCTGCGCGATGCGCTTGATCCAAAAGACAGATAAAAATTAATAGCAAATAAAGCTACAAAAGCTATAAAAGATTAAGGAAGCAATGATGAGCTTATTAGATGTCAAAGATCTGCGCGTCGAATTTACCACGCAAGATGGTATCGTAACCGCAGTAAACGACCTGAATTTCTCACTTAACCAAGGCGAAACGCTGGGTATTGTTGGTGAGTCGGGTTCAGGTAAATCACAAACGGTATTTGCACTGATGGGGCTGCTGGCTAAGAACGGCATCATCTCAGGTAGTGCGAAGTTTGAAGGTAATGAAATCCTCAACCTGCCTGAAAAAGCGCTGAACAAGGTTCGTGCTGAACAGATCGCGATGATCTTCCAAGATCCAATGACCTCACTGAACCCTTACATGAAAGTAAGTGATCAGCTGATGGAAGTACTTATGCTGCATAAAGGCATGGGTAAAGCAGAAGCGTTTGAAGAATCAGTACGCATGCTTGAAGCGGTGAAAATCCCTGAAGCACGTAAACGTATTACCATGTATCCGCACGAATTTTCGGGTGGCATGCGTCAGCGTGTGATGATCGCAATGGCCCTGCTGTGTCGTCCTAAATTGCTTATCGCTGATGAACCAACAACGGCACTGGATGTAACCATTCAAGCGCAAATCATGGAATTGCTGAACGAACTTAAAGATGAGTTCAATACGGCAATCATCATGATCACCCATGATTTGGGTGTCGTTGCCGGTTCTTGTGACAAAGTTCTAGTGATGTACGCGGGTCGTACAATGGAATACGGCACGGTTGATGAAATCTTCTATGAGCCTAGCCACCCTTATGCGGAAGGCCTGCTTAAAGCGATTCCTCGTTTGGATACCGAAGGTGAAATTCTACCGACGATTCCAGGTAACCCACCTAACTTACTTCGCCTACCGACTGGTTGTCCTTACCAAGACCGTTGTCACCGTGTAATGGACCGTTGTAAGCAAGAAGCACCGATTTTGCAGCCATTTGCTAAAGACCGTCAGCGCGCTTGTTTTTCAGATTGGGAGACTTGGACAAAATGAGTAAAGAATTACTATTAGATATTAAAGACCTGAAAGTTCACTTTAGCATTGCAGCGAAGTCTGCTTGGCCTTGGGCAAAACCATCAAACCTTAAAGCAGTTGATGGTGTGGATGTTCACCTTTACGAAGGCGAAACGCTAGGTGTGGTAGGTGAGTCTGGTTGTGGTAAGTCGACTTTTGCACGCGCAATTATCGGTTTGGTTGAAGCGACTGAAGGTCAAGTGATGTGGTTAGGTCAGGACCTGACTAAGATGCAAGAAGTGAAACGTCGTGAGACTCGTAAAGAGATTCAGATGATCTTCCAAGATCCGCTCGCATCACTCAATCCGCGTATGTCAGTAGGTGACATTATTGCTGAGCCTCTAGAGACTTTTTTCCCTGAACTTTCTAAACAAGAAGTTAAGGATAGAGTTAAAGAGATGATGGCAAAAGTTGGTCTACTACCCAACGTAATCAACCGTTACCCACATGAATTCTCAGGTGGTCAGTGTCAGCGTATCGGTATTGCACGTGCACTTATCTTGAAGCCTAAGATGATCATCTGTGATGAGCCTGTTTCTGCACTGGATGTATCTATCCAAGCTCAAGTAGTTAACCTTCTGAAAGAGCTACAGAAAGAACTTGGTTTGTCTTTGGTATTCATCGCGCACGATTTGTCGGTTGTTAAACACATTTCTGACCGCGTATTGGTCATGTACCTAGGCAACGCGGTAGAACTTGGCGAATCAGATGCATTATTCTCTGACCCTAAACACCCGTACACCAAAGCGTTGATGTCTGCAGTTCCGATTCCAGACCCTCGCTTAGAGCGCAGTAAAACCATTCAGATGTTGGAAGGTGATCTACCGTCACCAATCAATCCGCCATCAGGTTGTGTGTTCCGTACTCGTTGTCCACAAGCAACAGAGGCGTGTGCGCAAACTAAGCCAACGATTCAAGGCGATGACGTTCACGCAGTATCTTGCTTGCACGTACAAGTCTAGAGTCTATTTAAAACGGTTCAGCCTGTGACAGGCTTAAGCGCGACTCGTTATTAGAGTCGCGCTTTTTTTGTCTAATGTTTAGGCTTATTGGATCTCGATCAACAAGCTTCATCAAAATATTCGAACAACTAAGCCAACTTCTTCTAGTTTTGAAAAAGTTGGCTTTTTTTATACTAGAGAAAAGTTAGCATCACAGAGGTTTGGATATGGGCAAGTTAGTTGAAGGTGTTTGGCACGATGTGTGGTACGACACCAAAGAAAGCGGTGGTAAGTTCGTTCGTGAAGATGCGGGCTTTCGTAACTGGGTTGAGAATAAAGCCGGTGCGCAATTTGAGCCAGAAAGTGGTCGCTACCACCTATACGTATCGTTAGCGTGTCCTTGGGCGCATCGCACGCTGATCTTCCGTCAATTGAAAGATCTAACCGATCATATTGATGTGACGGTGGTTTGCCCTGACATGATGAGTGAAGGTTGGCAAATGGGTTTACCTGAGCCTTTGTTCGGTCACACTCGCATGCACCAAATCTACACCCAAGCCAAACCGGACTATTCAGGCCGAGTAACCGTTCCAGTGCTATGGGATAAGAAAACCAACACCATTGTGAGTAACGAGTCGTCTGAGATTATCCGTATGTTTAACTCAGAGTTTAACGAACTGACAGGCAACACGGATGATTACTATCCGTGGGAACTGGCAAAGAAGATTGATGAGTGGAATGACTATATCTACCCAAACATTAACAACGGTGTGTACCGAACGGGCTTTGCAACGACACAAGAAGCCTACGAAGAAGCGTATGATGCGTTATTTGAAGCCTTAGACAAAGTAGACGCTCACCTTAGCGAACATCGCTATTTAGCGGGTAACGAGATTACAGAAGCGGATTGGCGCTTGTTTACCACTCTGGTTCGGTTTGATGCGGTGTATGTTGGTCACTTTAAGTGTAACAAGCAGCGAATTTCAGACTACGTCCATATTCAAGGATACTTAAAAGAGCTTTACCAGATCGAAGGCATTAAAGAGACGACCGATTTTTATCACATCAAGCGTCACTACTATTACAGCCATACGGGCATTAACCCAACTCAAGTTGTGCCTAAAGGACCTTACCTTGATTTGGAATCCCCCCATGAAAGAAGTTATTTAATTTAATATCAATCACAGTAAGTAAGTGATCATAAATAGCGTAGAGAAAAGGCTTGAGAACAAGGAAGAATTTTCGATAAGTAGTTATTCTACAATCAAAAATTCTAACGCCGTTATCGAGCGTTTTAACAAGCTAGGATGACCAGTTATTTACTACGATTGGTAGAACTTACCGGAACATAGCGTCAGGCTTGATATCGGCTTACACTTCGAAGGCTTCTTTTTGATTTTGTAGCTCTAGATACTCTACGAGGTCTGTTGCGCTTACCGGACGCGAGTAGTAGTAGCCTTGAACAGCACTGCAGTACAATTGTTGAATGGACTGGAGCTGTGCTTTAGTCTCAATACCTTCCACGACCAAATCGAAGCTGAAAATATTTGCTAGAGAGGTAATCGCTTCAACCAGTGCAAATTGCCTTGCATCGGTATCAATAGTATCTACGAATGATTTATCAATCTTGATCTCATTGATAGGAAGTGAGGCAATGTAGCTTAATGATGAGTAACCTGTACCGAAATCATCGATGGAAACTTGCATACCTAGAGCTTGGAAGCGGTTCATTACCTGAGTGACGGCTTGTAGATCTTCAACGAGGACGCTTTCCGTAATCTCAATTTTAATTTTTTCTGGTGCCATTGCATATTTAGCTGCAAGCTCAGAGAATCGTTCAACTAAATTACGCTGAGTAAACACGGCCGGAGATAGGTTGATCGACAAAGATAGAGATAGCCCCAGTTTACGGTTGATCTTGCTAATACGGCGCATGCTAGTTTCAGCGACAAAGAACGTAATGTCATTAATCAGGCTCGTTTTTTCCGCCATGCTGATGAACACGTCAGGTGGAATAAATCCTAATTTTTTGTTTTGCCAACGACAGAGCGCTTCTACTCCTAACACGACACCTGAATGTACGTCGATTTGAGGTTGATAGTGAACGTACAGTTCGTCATTATTTAAGGCGGAGTTAAGCGCGTTCTGAATCTCGAGTTTACTGTGAATATCATCAGAAATAGACTCGTCAAATAGTTGAATAATGCCTTTGCTTGTACGTTTAGCGAAATAGAGCGCCATATCAGCTTTAGAGATTAACATTTCGATATTGTCAGCATGATCGGGAGATAACGATACGCCGATGCTTGCCTTAATCGATAGGCTTTCCCCTTTGATATCGTAGGAGCGTTCGATTGCCGGCTTAATCTTGCTGAGAATTGGTGTCAAAGATTCGGCTGTTGGTAGGTTGTCTATAATTGCAATAAACTCATCTCCGCCAAAACGGAAATACATTTCATTCGGCTCAGTTAAATGTTGTAGAGTTTGAGCAATATTTTTGAGCAGTTGATCCCCATAGCCATGACCATGAGCGTCGTTAATATTTTTAAAATCATCTAGGTCGATAAAAAGTAAGGCGATTTTAGTCGTATTTTGTATGTTTCTTTCCTGTATGACCGCAAAGCTCTCTTTTAATGCAGTTCGGTTGTAAAGACCGGTGAGCGAGTCATGATGAGCTAAGTAAGATAACTCTTTACGATTTTGCTCCAATTTATGAAAGTCACGCCTTATTTGGCCTTGGAAAGTAGTAAAGCGACGTGCAATAGCATTACTGGTATAGAAACTAAGAATCAGAAGGGTAACGAAACCTGCACTACTGTATATGACGAGCTCGATGGTATCGCGTTTTAACGACTCTTCTGTAAGTTGTTTATGAGTGACTGAATATTGGTTAATGGCTTGGGTATAGGCACTACCTACGATAAACCAATCCCAATCGGGGATTTTCGTTACATAGTTCAGAGTGCTAGAGGACTGGCTGTTGTTGGATTTAACTCCGAGAGTTACAAAACCTTCATGGTTTGCTTCTATGATGTCCTCATTCAAGATAAAAGATTGAAATGTAGGATGCTTTGTTCCGACTAATTCCGGTGACTCATGAGCTAGGAAAACGCCTTGTTTGTCGATCACGAACAACTGGTCAGAATCAGGAAGCTTAAGGCTATTAAGCCAATTGAGTGATTGCTTTTTTAAATCATTTTCAACGTCAACGACATAATCACCTGAACTTATTACCCAGTCTAATGGTTCAAAATAGATAGAGTACCCAATTTTTTCGTACTCTGTTTGATTGTCACCCGGTTTGTGAAACCACCATCTGTAAAAGCTAGTCTCTTTTTCAAGTGACAGTTTAACCATTTCAGTAACAATAGCTGTGCCTCTTGTGTCTTTGAGTGTGGAAAGGTCTTGTCCTTCAAGGTGGGGCCAGAATGGGTGCATGATGCCTTTAGACTGGCGATCAACGATAAAAAGGTAACCTCGATCGTTATTAAAGCGAATGTCTTTCAGCGCACTTTTAACTACGGATTCAATTACTTCTATCGGCTGTGACCTGTTATCTTCGTAAAGGCGAGTAGAAATCCGATGTGCTTCTTCTAATCGCTCTTTGACGACTTGTTTTAGTTCTGACTCGGTGGTCGACTTCAGGTAGAGAACTTGGCTTTTTGCTACGTCGACTTGGCTTTTAAGCAATTGCTTGTGCTGATCTTTAAATAGTTGTTCTGCTCTCACTAATTGTTTTTGATTAGACAGGTGTGAGTTGTACAGAAATGAAGAAATCAGTACGAGTGAAAAAAGTGCGATAAAACTAACTGGGAGCCATTTGATCAACGCGATCAGCCGAGTATCTGACGTCATAGTGTTATGAAATACAAAGAAGTTTATTTATTATGTAAAAGAATATAACAAAACTAATCATCATTGCGAAGAATAAAAACGTGAAAGTTTGCACTTTTCCGACAAACGTACGGTAGGTTAAGAATTGAAGGGAAAGAAAAAGACAGCTCGATAAATCAGTGATTTAGCTAAAAGTGAAAATACAGCTCTTTGGTGATTTGATATGAAAGGGTGAGCCGTACCTGCTTACGTTGTTCAATTAACCTACAGTATGTTTAACGTTTTTGATTTGATTTGATTTGATTTGATTTCCACCAATTTGTAATGGAAAAAAGCCCATGCAATTGCACGGGCTTGAATGTTTTTAATGCATTTTAGAGAGAGAAAAGTAATTAGTTAATTACTTTTTCTTCAGCTTGAGCTGCTTGGTCTGCTTGGATAGCCGTTAGAGCTACTGTGTAAACGATATCGTCTACTAGAGCGCCACGAGACAAGTCATTTACTGGCTTGCGCATACCTTGAAGCATTGGACCGATAGACACTAGGTCTGCTGAACGCTGTACAGCTTTGTAAGTCGTGTTACCCGTGTTTAGGTCTGGGAATACAAATACTGTCGCTTTACCTGCAACTGGAGAGTTAGGCGCTTTTGAAGCGGCTACGTTTTCCATGATTGCGGCGTCGTACTGAAGAGGACCGTCGATCACTAGATCAGGACGTTTCGCTTGAGCAAGTTTGGTTGCTTCACGTACTTTATCTACGTCAGCACCTTTACCAGATTCACCAGTAGAGTAAGAGATCATAGCAACGCGTGGGTCGATACCGAATGCCGCAGCAGAATCTGCAGATTGGATAGCGATTTCAGCAAGCTGTTCCGCTGTTGGATCTGGGTTGATCGCACAGTCACCGTATACAAGCACTTGATCAGGCAGAAGCATGAAGAAGATTGAAGATACGATAGAAGCATCAGGAGCCGTCTTGATGATCTGGAACGGAGGAACGATAGTGTTCGCCGTTGTGTGAACAGCACCAGAAACTAGGCCGTCAACTTCACCAGCTTCAAGCATCATAGTACCTAGGAATACTGAGTCTTCTAGCTTCTCACGAGCAACAACTTCAGTCATACCTTTAGCGCCACGAAGTTCTACTAGACGAGCTACGTAGTTTTCGCGAACTGATGCAGAATCGATGATCTCAACGCCAGCGCCAAGCTCAACACCTTGCTGCGCTGCAACGCGACGGATTTCTTCAGGGTTACCTAGAAGTACACACGTTGCGATACCGCGCTCAGCACAGATAGCCGCAGCTTTCACTGTACGTGGCTCGTCACCTTCAGGAAGAACAATACGCTTAGCCGCTTTACGAGCAAATTCAGTTAGCTGGTAACGGAATGCTGGTGGGCTTAGACGACGGATGCCTTGAGTCCCTTCAGATAGAGAATCAATCCAAGGGCCATCAATGTGGCTTGCAACGTGATCGTTAACGAACTCGATACGTTCTTTATCGTCTGCAGGTACTTCTAGGTTGAAGCTCTGTAGGTTTAGAGACGTCTGCCAAGTGTTACCTTGAGCTTTGAAGATCGGTAGACCTGAAGCGAATGCTGGTGCGCAAAGGTTAGCAATGCTTTCTGGAATGTCGTAACCGCCAGTCAGTAGGATTGCGCCAATTTCAACACCGTTTTTCGCAGCAAGAGCCGCAGCAACGATAACGTCAGGGCGGTCTGCAGAAGTTACTAGCAGTGAACCTGGCTTAAAGTGCTCAATCATGTGCGGTAGAGAACGTGCACAGAAAGTGATGCTCTTAATACGACGAGTTGAGATTTCACCTTCGTTGATGATTTCAGCGTTAAGGTGCTTAGCCATATCAACCGCACGAGTTGCGATTAGGTCGATGCTCCATGGCACACAGCCAAGAACACGGATAGGGCTAGAGTTGAAGATTTGCATTACTTCAAGGTTCGCTTGCTGAGCACTGTCTGCATCATCAAAGATTTCAGATAGGTCAGGGCGAGTACGACCAGCTTCATCAACAGGTGCATTCAGTTTGTTAATAATAACGCCAGAGATGTTCTTGTTTTTAGTGCCGCCGAAGTTAGAACATGCTACTTCGATGTGCTCTTTAAGCTGAATAGGGTTGTATGTACCCGGAGTCGCAACGAATACGATCTCCGCGCCAAGTGTCTTCGCGATTTCCGCGTTTACTTGGTTAGCAAATGGGTGCTTACGAGTAGGCACTAGACCTTCGATTAGCGTTACTTCTGCGTCTTTGTTGATCTTGTTGTATTGCTCAACAACAGACTCAAGAAGTACGTCCATTTTTTCGCTACCGATCAAAGCTTCAGCTTTAGTCATTGCGATTGGCTCACCAATCTTAATGTCGCTGTTTACGCTGATAATAGTAGACGTTAGATCCGGTTGATCACCACCGCTGCGAGGTTGAGCGATTGGCTTGTAGAAAGAAACACTTACGCCCTTACGCTCCATAGCGCGAAGAACACCCATGCTAACACTAGTAAGACCAACACCAGCGCTTGTAGGGATAAGCATAATAGTACGTGACATTGACGAACACCTTTGACTATTGGAAATAAAAAAGCTCAACCGCTATTCCCACCGATAAAAATATTGGGGTAGGAATAGAAGTTGAGCCCCATTTTCTTGATATGAAAAACTGACTAGCTTCGAGGGAAGTTAGTCAGGAAAATCAATTAAAGACCTGCTAGTTTCGCAGTGTCTTCAGCAATTACTAGCTCTTCATTAGTCGAGATAACCATTGCAGGGATACGGCTGTTAGCTGTAGTGATAGTACCTTCGCCGCCGAAACGTGCTTTAAGGTTAGCTTCACCGTCAACTTCGATGCCGAAGATGCCTAGGCGGTTAAGAACCATTTCACGGATTGGGCCAGAGTTCTCGCCGATGCCACCAGTGAAAGTGATTGCGTCTAGACGACCTTCTAGAGTTGCTGTGTAACCAGCAACGTACTTAGCTAGACGGTGACAGAACACGTCCATTGCACGAGTTGCTTCTTCTTTCTCGCCGTAGTTGTCTTCAACGAAACGACAGTCAGAAGTCACTTCAGTTAGACCCGCTAGGCCAGACTCTTTAGTTAGCATGTTGTTGATTTCTTCAACAGAGTAACCAAGAGCGTCGTGTAGGTGGAAGATGATCGCAGGATCTAGGTCACCACAACGAGTACCCATTACTAGGCCTTCAAGAGGAGTAAGACCCATAGAAGTATCTACAGATTGACCGTTCTTGATAGCACATACAGATGCGCCGTTACCTAGGTGACAGTTGATGATGTTAACTTCTTCAACTGGCTTGTTTAGTAGACCAGCTACTTCACGAGTAATGAACAGGTGAGAAGTACCGTGCATGCCGTAACGACGGATGCCGTGCTCTTTGTACAGGTTGTACGGTAGAGCGTATAGGTAAGACTCAGAAGGCATTGTTTGGTGGAACGCAGTGTCAAATACAGCAACGTTTTGAAGGCCAGGGAAGTTCTGTTGAGCCGCTTCGATACCGATAAGGTGAGCTGGGTTGTGAAGAGGTGCAAAAGTCGCAGCGTCTTGAATACCCTTAAGTACTTCATCAGTGATAAGTGCTGATTTAGTGAACTGCTCGCCACCGTGTACGATACGGTGACCGATAGCGCCAAGGTTAGCTTTAAGCTCAGGCTTAGAAGCAAGAATAGTTTCTACCATGAAAGATAGTGCTTCTACGTGAGCTGCGCCCGCACCTAGTTGTGCTTCATGCTTGCCATCAAGTTTCCACTTCATACGAGCTTCTGGAAGACCTAGACACTCAGCAAGACCAGTTAGGTGCTCTGCACCTGTTTCTGCATCAACAACAGCGAATTTAAGAGAAGAACTACCACAGTTTAAAACTAAAACTAGCTTAGACATTAATGACTACCTGTTTATTTTTCTGATCGAAATCAGTTAAGGATGAAAATTAATCTCAAGAATAGTCGAAGCACATGGGCTTGCGTACTAACCTTGGTCAAAAAAACGTTAATTTCCGTATAAAGTAAAAGCACTCTTTATCAAAAAGAGGCTTGTGCATTCCTTGCAGAAGTCTTCTCAAAGTTGCTTAAATTGTAAATAAGGGCAACAATGAGATTGAGGTCTGCAAATAATAGCGATATTGTGCAAATATAACAAAAAAATTTGAAAGAATATTATTTTTCGTCAAATTTTTGTGTTTTTAGTTGATGGTTTCAACTTTTTTTTAATGGGAGACTCATATGAGCAATAGAGTTGGTTTAGCGAGTAGTTTAAAAGATGGCCAAACGTACATGGATCTCTGGCCCGTCCGCAAAGAGTTAAACTCGATCTTCCCTGAGCAGCGCATTATCAAAGCGACGCGTTTTGGCGTGAAAGTGATGCCAGCGATAGCTGCTATTAGTGTTCTTACACAAATGGTCTTTAATAATTATCAAGCGATACCACAAGCTGTGGTCATGGCTTTGTTTGCAATCAGCTTACCGCTTCAAGGTATGTGGTGGTTAGGTAATCGCTCAAACACACAACTTCCACCTGCGCTAGTCTCGTGGTATCGCGAACTTCATGAGAAGATCACTGAAACGGGTTTTGCGTTAGAGCCAATGAAGTCGCGCCCTCGTTATAAAGAATTGGCGATCATTTTAAATCGCGCATTTCGTCAGCTAGATAAATCCTCAATGGAACGTTGGTTCTAATGAGTTTCAACTCTCCTCTTGTCTGAGAGCAACTATTCTTCATTGATGGTTTGTTCTCAGGTTTGACTTTAATATTTTCACTTCGTTTTTATTCATCTCGCTCCCCTCATTCCTTTGTTCTCTTACTACTCATGTAGTTTCTTACCTTTCAAATTCTGCCTCTCTCTATTTCACGCATTTTTCGAGCCTTGTTGTGTTTTTGTTAAATATAACTTCAAGTTATCAATGGTTACTGGTAATACTATCAATATTGATGTTGTTCTCTTTGAGCGAGCAATAATGAGTAGAGCTTGATTCAGGGAGCGATAATGAGTTCTGTAAAAAAGGTATTGGCAGCGATCGTAAGTTGTCTGTTGTTGCTATGGACAAGCAATGTAATGGCGAACGTTGCCAAAGTTTCGGTTTCACAAGTTGTCGACCATCCAGATCTGAATGCAACACGTCTAGGACTTCTTGAAGGATTGAGAGCCAAAGGTTACGAACCGGGTAAAAATTTAGAGTTCTCTTATGAAATGGCTGGTGGCAATCCCGTTCAGGCTGCAAAAATAGCCAGAGAGTTAGTTAATGAGAACCCTCATGTATTAGTTGGCATCGCGACACCGACCTCTCAAGCGTTGGTTTCAGCGACTCGAACGATCCCGATTGTGTTTACTGCGGTAACAGACCCTATCGGCGCAAGGCTTGTTAAACAATTGGAACAGCCGGGACGAAATGTCACAGGCCTTTCTGACTTATCACCTATTTCCCAACATGTATCTCTTATTAAAGAGCTACTCCCTAATGCAGGTTCAATCGGTGTGGTTTATAACCCTGCCGAAGCGAATGCCGTTGCATTAGTTGGGTTATTGAAAAAGGCTACACGAGACTTTGGTTTTACTTTGCATACTGCAAAAGTGCTGTCCATCGATGATTTAGAAGAAAAAACAGCATCCGTGGCTAAAAAATCTGATGTTATCTACGCGCTAACCGATAACACGGTGGCAAGCGGTATTGAAGGACTTATAAATGCAGCAAACCAAGCTGGCACACCCGTGGTTGCAGGAGCAACGTCTTATGTTGGCAAGGGAGCAATAGCTGGGTTAGGTCTAGATTACTATGACGTTGGGGTGCAGACCGCTGATTATGTGGCCGCTATTTTGGACGGACAAAAACCAGGGAAGTTGAGTGTTCAAACGGCTCAAAGCTCTCAGTTGGTTGTGAATCTAGAGGCTGCTCGTGAGCTTGGTTTGACACTACCAAAGTCTGTGGTTGAACGTGCGATAGTTAGTCGTTAAAGGGTATTTACATCAAAAAACACAACGCTTGATAAGTCACTTTGTTAACAGGGTTTTAAACCATCACAATGAACAACACTAGTCGACTCTCACCATTAGCTGCGATCTACTTTATTCATTTTTAAGTAGTTATTTCCCCGTTAGGTGCATCGCTAATATCAATTTACATTATTTTACATCGAGAGGGTTGTCGATTAATGTCATAATATTAATGGAACTAATGATATTAACTGAGCGCTAAGAGCACATTCTATGAAAGTAAATAGGCACTTTAGCCTTACCTTTGTCTTCGGCTTTCCCGCTGTGATCGCGACCATGTTACTTGGGCTGATAGGAAAAAATCATTTTGATGCGGTAGAAAAAGACATCAGCAGTGAGTTTCAGCGTATTGAAGAAGTGTTTAAACGAACGACCAAAATTGTTACCGCTCTAGATTACAGCTTCTCTAATTACTACAAATCAGGAAACCCTCTTTTCCTGGATCATAATAAGCAGGTGGTTGACGGTCTTTGCCGCATTTGGCCTATCGACGTATTACTTCTTGCTGACGGAAAAACCGCAGATATCCCCTCTGTCGATATCGACTATATGTTGGTTGGTCAAGAATCCCTTTGTGATGAAACTAGCGATAGCTATAAAAGTGCGGCAAACAAGATTGCTCTAGCACCCATTCTTTCATTTTTATCCCAGCTTGATGAATATCACAACGGTGTACACTTTATTGATACCCGCGGCTATGTGATCTCTTCGCCTGAAGACTTTGCTAAAGAGCTAGGGAAAGAACTACTTTCGACCATAAAAAGCCGCCCGTATTGGCAAAGAACCGCCAACAATCCAGAACAATTGACTTTAACGGGGCCTGCGTATCGATTTGACTCTCTTGACCGTATGATAAGCATGACGATTCCGGTGTTTCATAAGGGGATACATCAAGGAATGCTTTCTGTTGAGATTGACGCCAGTAAATTGCTTGCGAGTTCGAATGAGCACTTAGCCGGTAGAATCGATATTATTGATACCACCTTGGTTAATCCGGTTGATAGCGCTACTTTCTATCACGCGATACAACTGGAAGGAGTCACCTCTCATCACGCGATGTACTACGAATTAGATTTTGCCAAAGAGGTGGAGCACTTTTTTGTCTACGAGAAAGACAGTCTGATTGTCGCTATCATCGTATATCTATTCTCTGTAACGCTCTTTTTCTTCGTTAACTCCAATATTGAACGTGGTTACTTCAAAGAGCTAGCAGCTAAAGACCCGATGATCGGGCTGCTAAATCGTAGGGGACTAGAAGCTTTTTGGCGCAGTGTGGAGCATGACCAGTTATTCGCCTTGACTGTATTTGACATTGATAATTTCAAGTTGATTAATGATACCTTTGGGCATGACAAAGGGGACGATGTTATTCGCTACATGTCCCGCCAGATAAGTAATAGCATTCGAAGTAGTGATGTCGCAGCAAGGTTTGGTGGTGAAGAGTTTGTTGTCTACATTAAAGGCGATGACAGAGAAACATTAATGAGAACATTACAACGTGTAAAAAGTGCAGTTTGTTCTAAATCCGCGGATATCATTCCTAATGGCTTCACGGTATCTGGCGGCGTGTGCATTGTTGAGACGGAGCAAAGCAAACTCAACTTTGAAGAGATATTTAAGTACGCCGATGAAAAACTGTACGTGGCTAAGACGACCGGTAAAGACCGAATCGAGTTTTAACCACGTTATTGAAGTCTTGTGCTGCATAAGGAGGAGAGGGGCTGATGGCTCTCCCTCGCTTAGACATATTAAGCTGAGTGGAAATGCTCATCTTGATAACGTTGTAAGCGCTCTACGATAGGCGGCGCTTTCTTGAAAGTACGAATTTCTTTAAAGAGTTCATTCGCTTCAGGGTAGCCTTTACTTAGATAAACAAACCACTGCTTCACTCTATTGGGGTAGTACATGCCTTTGTCCCCTTTTATTTGAAACTCTGAATAGCGCAGTAAAAGTGCGATCACTCTATCCCATGGCATTTTCTGGTGGTTGTGCTTAACCACATTGCCAAGGTTTGGAATATTAAAAGCACCGCGGCAGACCATTAATGAGTCGACGCCCGTTGCTTCAATACAATCTTGACCATCTTGATAGTTCCAAATTTCCCCATTTGCAATCAACGGCAGAGAGGTTTTCTCTCTTATTTGATTGATGTAATCCCATTTAATTTCGCTGGCTTTATAGCCGCCAACTTTGGTTCTTGCATGCACAGTGAGTTCGTCTGCCTTTGCTTGTTCGATAGCGTCGACAATTTCAAAGCACTCTTCCGGGTGCTCCCAACCTAATCGAATTTTTGCAGACACGGGAATGTGCGCAGGGACCGCCTCACGGCAAGCTTTCACTACTTGATAGATGAGCTCGGGCTCTTTTAGCAGTGACGCACCGCCATTACTTTTGTTTACCGCTTTTGCAGGGCAACCAAAATTAAGATCAATGCCTTTAGCGCCTAAACTAGCAGCTTGAAAAGCATTCTCGGCCATCCAATTTGGGTGTTGTCCTAGAAGCTGGAGATGGATTGGAACACCAGCCATGGTTTGAGAGCCTTGATGCAATTCAGGGCAAATACGGTGAAAAACATGCGGAGGAAGAAGTTGATCAACTACGCGCACAAATTCCGTCACACAGAGATCGTAATCATTGATCTCTGTGAGAATTTCACGCATTAGATGGTCTAGAACGCCCTCCATAGGGCCAAGTATTACTCGCATGTTGCTTTACCGAAACTGAGTGGACCGAACTGAGTGGGTCGAAAAATTAGAGGCGTGATTGTACGGTTTGCTTATAGGATTGTCACTATGAGTATGGTTTACCTGTCTTAGTGTGTGCTACCCGACTTGATGATGGTTTATCGCTAAATAGCGACAACTCAGGGAGTATGGCGTTATAATGTCGAAAATGCCCCAATATCCAGAGCTTTCATGACATATCAATTATTAAGCCTACCTGAATCAATCACTGACATTACTCCGCAGTTTATGGAAGGCGCAATTCTTGCCTCTAACTTAGCCACCAAGCCATTAGACCCAGAAGAATGGCTCGCTATTGTTGCGCCTGAAGCGGGTAAACAGCTTGTAACAACGGTGACAGAGCAGATCAATCGTCAGCACAACCTGATTCAGCGCAATGAATATTTACTGACAGACGTACTAGCTGAAGGTGATTTTAACGAACAATTCGCCGATTTTTCTGAAGGCTTTATGATGGTTTGGCCAACAGTGGAAGAGCAGTGGCAGAGCGTGACAGTTGCGGACGGCACTCTGCGTATGTTGCAAGCGCTGCTAACTACATTGATGCTAGCGATTGATGAAGAACAAACCCAACAACAAATGGTCGCTGCAGGGCTTAAAAATCCACCATCGCTTACCGATTTAGTGGGTCAAGTCGATCTGATGATTTCTGAAGTGGCACTTGCCGCAGATGAAGCTATGCTGGGTAATAAGTCACAAAGCGTGAACCCATTTAAAGACATTGGTCGAAACGATTTATGTCCGTGTGAAAGTGGCAAGAAATTCAAGCAATGTTGCGGTTAACACAGCTAATCGAGACTTGTTGATAGATTAAGCTTGAATGAACATTATACCAATCGTAGTAAATAACT